>NZ_JAEQDD010000043.1:0-50663 GCF_020737885.1 Microcoleus sp. PH2017_34_RAT_O_A
AGAAATCTATCTAGCAAAATCTCGTACAATTAATTCGGAACTACTATTTATAGCAAAGAGCGCTCAAGCGCAACAACGTACCTTTAAGAAATCTATCTATTGACTAATTTATGGGCTGTAAATTTGCGGTAAATTATAGTAATAAACTTAACTGTACATCAATTCGCAATTCAAACAAAAAATAAACCGTATGGACACCAACTCCCAAAATATCCAACCCGTTCCGCCATTTAGCGACAAAAATGACGAAACGCCAGACATCGGCGGCGGTTTGCCCATAATTGAATATTGGGCAAAGCATACTTTGTCGCCGGAAGGCCCGAAACTTTGGCAAACTTTGCTGCACAAAAGTGCTTGTTTGTCCTGTGCTTGGGGCACTGGCGGGCAGAAAGGAGGGTTTACGAATGAAGATGGCGAAAAACTTCAGCGGTGTATGAAAAGTGTTGAAGCAATTTCGGCTGAAATTAAACCTGCTATCTCGACTAACTATTTTCAACAGCACAGTATTGCAGAACTCCAACCATTAACTTCCAGGGAAGCAGATAGACTGGGAAGGTTGAGTTTTCCGATGATTTTGCGGGCTGGTGCATCTCATTACGATCGCATTTCATGGCAAGAAGTCTATGAAATTGCCGAGGCTGGATTTCGTAAAAGCCCGGAACGAGTAGCTTCTTATAGTTCGGGTCGCTCTTCCAACGAGGCGGCTTTTCTGCTGCAATTGTTGATGAGGGCGATCGGCTCTAACAACTTAGCAGATTGTTCAGATTTGTGCCACGCTCCCTCGACCACCGGGTTAAAGGAAATGTTTAGCACCGGCACCTCCATAGTCAGTTTAGAAAACTTAAAGCAAGCAGATTGCGTCGTACTCGCGGGTAGCAATTCTTCCTACAACCATCCCCGATTGATGAACGAATTAATTAAAATCCGCGAACAAGGCGGTAAAATAATTGTCATCAATCCAGTGATGGAAATCGGTTTAGTCAAGTTTGCTTCTCCAGCATTTCCCCTCAAATCTCTCGTCCCAGGTTCCGAGATTTCGTCGCTCTACTTGCAGCCAATTCCCGGCAGTGATACAGCCCTATTTGTCGGGATTCAAAAAGCTGTAATTGAACAAGGATTGCTCGATGAAGAATATTTGCAATCTTATACAGAAAACTGGGAAGCAGTAGTGCAACACGCCCGTGAAACCGACTGGAAAACTATTACTCAAACCTGCGGAGTTTCTCAACCAGAAATTGAGGCAGCAGCCAAAATAATCGGCACTTCTCAACGAGTTGTCTTCGGTTGGGCGATGGGAATTACTCAACAACAGAATGCCGTAGATAATATTTTCAGCATCGCCAATACAGCTTTGATGACGGGAAATGTCGGCAAAGTCGGGGCGGGATTATTGCCGGTGAGAGGACACTCAAACGTCCAAGGATTCGGCTCTATGGGCGTGACTGTGAAGCTGAAAAAAGAAGTTCAAGCCGCTCTCGAAAAGCTGTTGGGGCGTCCCCTGAGCCGTGTTAAGGGTTATGAAACTCGATCGCTCATTGAAGCAGCAGATGCAGGCAAAGTCGATACGCTAATCTGTTTGGGCGGCAACTTGTACGGCGCCAACCCAGATTTAACTGAAGCCAAACGCGCTTTAGGCAAGATTGAAACCATTATTTACCTCGCCACCAAACCAAACTTAGGACATTTTAGCGGATTAGCAAAGCACAATACAATTGTTCTGCCGGTGCTGAATCGCTTTGAAAATCCCCACAAGACAACGGTAGAATCGGGTAATAATTTTGTGCGCTTCAATGATGAAGGTGAAACTCATCTCAAAGATGCTGATTTGATTTCTGAAGTGCATTTCTTGACAGAATTGGCTGCCAGAATTCACGGCACTTATCCGGTAAACTGGCGCCAGCTTCAAGATACCAAGTACGTGCGGCAATTGATTGCTCAAACCATTCCCGGCTATGAAAAAATCGCAACAATTGATGAAACTAAAGAGGAATTTACCATCAGCGGGCGGATTTTTACCGAACCCAAATTTCCCACTGATTCTGGCAAAGCCAAGATGTTTGTCACGCCTTTACCAGTGCTAAAATTACCCGAAATAAAGGATTTTGGTGCATCGAAATCGGTGCGGGGTTTAGTTGTGGCATTGATGACGGGACGCAGTTATTCTCAGCACAATACTGTGGTTTACAAAAATGATGACAAGTACCGGGGAATGCCGCACCGCAACTGCATTTTGATGAATCGCGCGGATGCAGAAAGTGCTGGTATGCAAGAACATCAGCGGGTTACTGTGCAGGGAAATGTGGGGAAAATGGAAAATGTTGAGGTGATTTACGGGGCGGTTCGTGAGGGTGCTGCTTTGATGTTTTATCCTGAAGTTAATGTGATTTTTCACCCGGAAATTGAAAAGCGATCGGGCACGCCTGCTTACAAACGGGTACCTGTTTTTGTCTACGCCCAAAGGTAAAAACAGAATACTATTGATTGCCTCATCGCAATTACGCACACTGACTCAGGGGCGGAAATTCCCATTTTCCCGAATATAAAGTAGATGGCAAATTTAAACAATAGGCAGCAGGAATTACTTCGATCAGCCACCAATTAAACATATCTCGTTGGGCCGCAGCAAAGCCAGAAATGGCATCACCGGTAATTGCATCATACAAAATATCCAAGATGGCATTATAAGCTGTTTCGGTGTTGAGTGTTTGCAGCAACCCGTAGAAGATATTATAAGCTTCATCAGCAGCTTGATATTTTCCAATTTTGTCGATATGAGGAAACAAGGTATCTGCCCAAGTTTCTGGGATTTCACCACCATCCTTTAGCCAACACGATACAATTGCTTGAACGATATCAGCCTTGTGTTCTTCAGGAAAGTAATGTTTAATGGTCGGTTTAGCTGCTAATGCTATTCCATAAGCCATGTACACATATCGCTGATGGGATACTTTATCATTCGGCATTCCAAATGCTTGCAATACTTCCACAAAAGCTTCTTCTACATTGTACTTTCCACCTCTTTCGTACAAATCCCGATACTTTCTGTCCCAGACCATTTGAAGAGTTTGCTGCAATTGCTCTGGAATATCTAAATTGTTGGGCAACTTAAAATTGGTGTAATGACCTATCTCAAACTTAATCATCGATCTTCCCTCAATATATATTTTCCTTAATCGTCAATCAGGAGCCAGCTAATTTTACGCTTTATATGACCTCTATTTTACCTCAGATATAGAAGCCAGTAAAGCCCTGGCAGGCTCTACTGGTTTTCTATTCTCTATTTCTACGGATATGGATGTTCGTAGAAAATAATCACTTTAATATTGGGGAACCTCTCCTTAAAGTCTTGCAAATTCATATAGCAGCCAGAACACATATTTCTTTCAGTGTAGAGGTAGAGTGTCCCTTCTACCTCCAAAGACACATTATTTGTTTCCAAGTCTTCTGCAATTGCATTGAAGAGCTTGTGCTCAGCGTGCTTCTCGTTGTAATTTTCTCCCGCTCTGTCAATTGCTCTGTCAATCCTTGGCTCAAAAAAACACTTTGGCCCATCGTCTTCACCAGGAATATTTAGAGGATGTTGCTTGCTGGTAGCTTCTTTATTATAAACTGCACCAGTATCTAGTTGTAGTTTGGCAGCAGCAGCATTACCAGAACGGGGTCTTTGAATATGGGTCGATCGAACTTCTTGAGCCTGATTCCACAGTTCCTCTACGATGCCTGCATACTGCTCGGGTATGCCTTGGGGGTACTCATAAATCATTTTTTTAATTCCTATACAAAAAATTATAAATAACCTGACTCAGACAAGTAATGAAACAGCCCTGGGATTTATCGGGGTATGACGATCGCTATGCTCGCCTGATAATTGGGCGCGTATTCAAGGTTGCTCATTGTCTCAATTATATGATTTTCTGTTGGATTTTGCCCAGCGAGTGAATTTGAAGTCTTTCCTTAAGCAGCCACGCTCCCCCAAAAAGAAGAAACTACCTTTGATTGCTGACTCAAGTCACCGTCATCTTTCTACAGCAAGGCTTTTCGACTAGGCTCGGCAGTCACCTTGACAGGGGTGATTGCTTTGATTGTAATCTACTTTCTAGTAATTTATCAAAATCTAAGTTGTTACCCAATTCTTCAAAAAAGCGATCGCCCCGAGATATCTCGAAATACGATCGCTACAATTTCTATTAAGTCTTGATTTGCAAAGCTCTCCCGCGCCAAGTCCATCCCCAACCTGTTTCGGTTTTGATCGCAGATCCGATCGCAATTGCCGCAATTAACGTCCCTCCCAAACCTCCCAACCACCAGTATTTCGTCGGACACTCAGAAATTTCGGCACCCAAACGGCGCAAAGTGTAATGGTACCCAATTACGATCGCAGATAAACAGATAGTTAACAACGTAATCGGCAAATGGTAATTGCTAATTTCTAATTGGTGATTGTTAATTATGTTGGCAATTTCGCCGTTAGCCAGCAAAATAGCTAATGCCAACCACGGCATCGGATAAAGAAAGAACATAATTGCTGCCATATAAAACATCGAACCCCAACTGCGGTTAGCGCCGAGATACAGATTCTTTGTCCAGCCTTCCCACAATGCGCTCCAAGACCGATACATCCGCACGGATGCCAAATTTGACCCGGAATAAAGTCCGAGCTTTAAACTCGCACGCTTGATGCGTCTAGCTAATTCCACATCTTCGACAATTTCGCCTGCAACTGCTTCGTGTCCGCCGATTTTTTCGTAAGCCGATCGCCTAAACAGCATAAATGGGCCACCCGCAAAGGCACTGTCTGTTTTTGTAGCATCATTAACGGCTGTAAAATCGAAGCAAACAGCTAGGTTATTGAACATTAAAGGCTGCACCAACCACTCGGAAAAACACCCACAAACCAGCGCTGGCATACAGGTTAGCAGGTCTATTTTCTCGGTTTCGGCTGTGGCGATAGCGGTTTCAATCGCCCCCGGTTTCAGCCGCACGTCGGCATCGATAAATAATAGGAATTCTCCGGTTGCTTCCCGAACAGCTTGGGCGCAGGCCCAGTTTTTGCCCGCCCAATATTGGTTTTCCGGTCGCGCCTCACCTGCTAATATTTTGAGGCGGGGGTCGCCCGGCTGTTGTTGCAGAGTTTGGGCGATCGCCTTCGTGTCGTCTGTCGATCGATCGTCTACAATCAAAACCTCTAGCTTGTCAGCAGACAGGGCTGTACTCTCCAAAATGGCGATCGCGCAATCCCGAATATTCTCGGCTTCGTTGTATGCTGGTACGATTACCGAAATTTTGGGGAAGTCACCCGCCGACGGAAATAACTGCTGAGCCACACTGCCGTTGGTGCGAGGCGCATTTTTGACCGATTGGCGCAAATTCTTGGTGTAAGCTCTACTGACTATGAGAGAAAAAATTACCAGGGTTAACAATATCAAAGCGAACTGACCTCAAAATTTACGTGCACAATTTGTGTCCTTAAATATTAAAAAATATTAAAACAAAAAGCTAGTCGATCGCCCAAAAAGTTATTTTCAGCATCTCCTTTGCTATAATTTGTGAGCATCTTTCGGCTCTACCGCAGCAAGGGGCAAGACCCCTCACCCAGTCTGAGACCGAAAAGCCGAGGATAGATATCAGTTGTCAGAGGATCTTGCAATGGGCGAATTTGTTTCAGTGGATGTGTTTGCGAATACCATAGCGATACTCGGTGCTTTGGGTTTTTTCTTTTTGGGATATCAAGCTTTGCAGATGTTGAAAAAATAAAGTATGGCAATTGTCAGAGGGAACATCTCATTTTTGCAAAAAGCATTTTTATACAGTGCTGTCCCCTCTCGCGTGCTATGTATAGTACGCGAGTTCTTAAGATCCCACTACAAATGCGATCGCACAGATGCACCCATCGTCAGGTGAGTGAGGTACGGATTGGTAATGGGTAATATGCGATCGATCGTGAGTGATGGGTGATGGGTAATGAGTGATTGGCTGGCGAGTACCTCCCTTGATTGACAATCGCTATATCAGTCAATTGAGAATTCGGCAAATCGTTGTAGAGAAATACAGTTAAATGCTTCTCTGGTGGGCATCGAACCCGCCACAAAATAGCAATTTAAATCTCAAATCGACTGACCTAATTACAACTAAAAACTGCCTGCTGTGAAACTGTTTCTTGCGAAAATCAACCAAAAAAAGGCTGCGTTATTATCATGGTGAGCCAACTTTTAGATGGACGCTATCAAGTCATTGAAGTCATAGAAACAGGAGAATTTGGGCAAACCTATCTGGCCAAAGATACTCGTCGCCCCGGTGAACCGCAGTGCTTTGTCAAGCACCTGCGTCCCGGTACCAGCGAGCCCAAATTAATTAATACTACGCGCCGTCTTTTCCAAAAAGAAGCAGAAGTTCTAGAAAAGCTCGGTCAACACGACCAAATCCCTCAGCTATTCGCTTATTTTGAAGAAAATGAAGAATTTTTCTTAGTAGAATCCTTTATTGCCGGTCACTCGCTATCCACAGAGATTGTCCCGGGAAAGCCGGTTCCCGAAGAAAAAATTATTCCTTTGTTGAAGGAACTATTAGAAATTTTAGTGTTTGTACACGGACAGGGAGTAATTCACCGAGATATTAAACCAGCAAATTTAATCCGTCGCTATGCAGACAACAAGTTAGTTTTGATTGACTTTGGCTCGGTGAAAGAAATTCACATCGCTCAAAGACAAGCACCGGTAACTGTGCGGATTGGGACGCTGGAATATATGCCGATCGAGCAATTTCAATACAACCCGCAACTCAACAGCGATATCTACGCCTTGGGAATGATTGGCATCCAAGCTATGACGGGTTTGCCGGCTTACGATTTGCCGAAACTGCGGGATTTGAAAAATTCTAATCGAGGCGAAATTGTTTGGCGCCATTTAACCTCCTGCTCCCAAGCGCTGGCCGATGTTTTGGACAATATGGTGCGCTACGATTTTCGGGAGCGCTACCAGTCGGCGGCGGAGGCTTTGGCCGATTTGCGGAAAATTGGCGATCGATCGCGCACGCGGGTACCCAAACTCACAATCTATCGCGAAGAAGTCGATCGGCGCAGCAGCAGTCGCGGTGACATTACAGTCGTCGGTCGCAGAATATTAGAAGAATTGCGCGTCAGTTTGGAATTGCAACCAGAAGAAGCAGAGGCGATCGAAGATGAGGTATTGAACCCTTACCGCAAATACAGGGAAAAAGGCGAACGCTACGAACAATCGCTGCAAGAAACCATGCAGCAAGAATATCCTTTTTCTGCAAACACTCGCGAGGAATTAAAACGGTTGCAGCAAGTTTTAGGGCTTACCGACGAAGATGCGGCCAGAATCGAAGAATTAGTCGTTCCTAAATCTTTATTCGGTAAATTGTACAAGGCGATCGCGATCGTGTTGGAAGGACACCGCAACCCCAACGCCATTGTGCCCCCAGCCAGCAGCACTCTTCCACTGGGAGTGCAGGCAATTCCGGCGGCATCCCCAGAGGTAAATTTGAACGGAAAAGGGAGTTTATCCATCGCCCCAGACAGCACCAGCGCCTCAGCAATTGTCCCCAAAGAACCTCGCAAAATCAATCCTTATATCGCCGGAGCAACGATTGCAGCCCTCTTAACTGCGATCGGCGGAATTTACGGATACCTCAAATGGCAAGAAAGACAGCAGCAAGTGCAGCAAGAAACCCAACAATTCAATCAAATCGAAGCTTTTTATCAAGAAAGCAATTATGAAGGCTGCATCAGCCAAATCCCAACAATTGCCAAAACTTCCAGCACCTATACCTCCGCCCAAAACTTACAACAAAAGTGCCAAGCAGGTCTCCAATGGAAAAACGCCAAAGTCAAAAACTTCGCCCAGCATTCAGATGCAGTTGGATCTGTTGCTTTTAGTCCAGACGGCTTAATGTTAGCCAGCGGTTCCAAAGACAAAACCATCCAAATTTGGGATTTAGCCACAGGCAAATCGATCCGCACTTTCCCAGGAGATTCATCCACCGTTTGGTCGGTTGCTTTCGATGCAAAAGGTACGAAACTAGCCACAGGAACAGGTTTTTGGAGAGTCATGTTGTGGGATTTAAAAACAGGTCAAGCTACTCGCAGTCTCGATCATAGTGCCTCTGTTTGGTCAGTCGCTATCAGCCCCGACGGACAGCTCGTTGCTAGCGCCAGCGGAGACAAAACCACCAAAATTTCCGATGCCACAACGGGCAATTTGCTTCAGAATTTACCAGATCACACAGATTTTGTTTATTCTGTTGCTTTCACTCCCGATGGCAAAAATTTAGTTAGCGCTTCTAAGGATAAAAAAATCACAATTGTCGATGTAGCAACAGGGAGGTTGCTCAAAACTATTGAAGGACACGGCGACGCGGTGAGGTCTGTGGCAGTTAGCCCGGACGGAAAGACAATTGTTAGCGGCTCCTACGATGAAAGCATTAAAATCTGGAATCTCGAAAGTGGAGATTTAATTCGCTCGATCAAGGGACATTCTGACGATATTGTTTCGGTTGCTATCAGCCCGGACGGGAAATTTATCGCCAGCGGCAGCAAGGATAAAACCATTAAAATTTGGGACTTTGATACCGGAGAATTGCTGAATACTTTGACGGGACATACCGATGAGGTTTATGTAGTGACTTTTAGTCCCGATGGCAAAACTATTGCTAGCGGCTCTAAAGACAATACTATTAAGTTGTGGCTGAGATAATAGACTTGAATTGCAAAAATCGGAAAACACCCTGAAATTATCTGCGTTTATCTGTGTTTATCTGTTTGACATCTGCGGTTTATAGTCTGATTTGTAGTAGGGTGCGTCAGCCAATTCTGGTTCCTCACCTGAAAATTAGGCTACTCGCTGACGCACCCTACAATATCGACTAAGCAGAGCGGTTTTATTGTCGTCAGACAAATTAGGTACGTAGTTGCGCTTTCAATTAATTGCAGTAGTTTAACTCTTTTTCTAAGGATTTGGGAAAGTGCCAAGCAGGAGTTTCTATTGTGTCCTCAGTGGGATAAATTTCACTTAAATCCTCTCGACTTTGGAAAAAGTAGTAGAGGTTAGCCACAGTTAAATCGGATATTTCTTGCCAGTTCGAGACCGCTAAAGCTGGATAGCCAGTTGCGATCGCCTGCTGGCACACATAAAACTCGTATCCCCCGCGCAGTTCCGGCTTCAGGGCGAAGGCTAGCTGGTCGCGCAAGGATAGAAAGTGAGACTTTTGCTTTAAACTTTGATAAAGTGAAGGTTCCGCAGTTAATACCGCGAATGTCGTGTGGATGCTGCTTTTTATATGATGGTCGCCGCTGAGTTTATCTAAACTAGCTAACTGGTGCTGCTCTTTGGGAGACAAAGTTTGCATCCAATCTACCTCGTTTTGCCAAAATTCTATTACACTTAGATCGTGACCGAGAATCCTGGTAACTTCTGGAAATAAAAAATCTAGTTCAGATTCCGATTGACATCCTTTCACAACAGTGAGAAGATCGTGACGAATTTTTGATTGAAGTTTGAGCAGGCGATCGCTCACTATATCGTAAGCCCGCTGCAACTGAAACGTAATGCCCAGCGCCAGCTCGATCGCCCAAACACATTCCATTTGCCGGAGCTTTCCGGCAGAACACAGCCCCTCCAACAAACCGGGACGATCGTAAATTTTTAAAGCCTCAAACAGCATATCTCGCCCGTTATTAATCTCCGAATTCCGCAGCTTGAGATCCGGCACTGTCAGGGCTGACTGGCAGCGTTTAATAGCTTTAGAAAAAATATCGTAACCGTTAACCAGTTGCTGGCGGTGCCTTTGAAAATTAGAGTCATGAGCCACCTTAAAAATCTGCTGAATTACCTCTACTCCCTTATCTTTGAGGATATGCCTGAGATCGATAAACCCGTCTTTAATTTTGAGCTTCTGGTGTTTTGCCTCATCTCTGATTTTTAATACTTGTTCGAGGTTTACTGCTGACAAAACTGTACTCGATACAGCCCCAATACCAATGACGGCAGCAGTCGCTTGCATCACTGCCAAATTAATTTTGAGACAGTTAAGCATTCTGTATATTTTCTGAAACCCCTGGTGACTTTGAGCAAGCTGCAAGGGCGCGACTGTCACGTACACGGGAGCTATCAGTGGCTGTACGGGCCCGCCTCCGCCTAAGTGTGAGAGCAATCCTAGAACTCCGCGATCGCATAGAGTTGTCGTTGTTGATTGATAAAATATTTTGGCAATCTCCACAAACTCCCCTGTCACCGGATCTCTAGCTGCGGGGAGCAATTTTCCAGTTGTGGTGGCAGGCTGTACGAGGTTGCCAGTATTGAGCCTAACCTGAGTTGTAGGGGTGAATACATAATCCATGTTGTGACACCAGTTTAAAACAAGAATGCAACTGTAGGCCCGCGCTCCAAACCCTGATAGTTATCAGTCATTCCCATTCCCAATTCTAAAATCTAAAATCTAAAATCTAAAATGGTCTGACTCAGTTTGCATTCCAAAAGGGAGATGTTCTGTATTGTATGCTATTTAGGGAAAGGAGGGATGAAACGAAATGAATGAGTATCTCAAGGTATTCCAGGCTATTACCCAGTTTAGCGATCGATTGCTCGCAGATGAATATCAATCCGTGGAGATTAAACAGTCAGCTACCCACCTCAGTCTAGACGTGGAACCTTGTATTCAGGAAATCAAGCAATCAGCCCTCAGACTCAAGGCGTTAGCTCACGTATGTTTCAAAGATGTATCTCAGGCTGAGGATGTCTGGAATAGCAAGCCGAGAATTGCTAAAGCATCTGCTGTTGATGTCTGGGAGCAAATTGGCGAACTAAGCGGATGCGACGTGAGAATTCGCAGTTTGGGAAAACAAGGCAAATATGATGCTATTGTTAAAGTTCGCAAATCGTGGAGCGACAAAGCTACAAAGTTAAAAAATAAGTGGTTTTTGTGGGATCAAAACCAGCAAGTGTTTAAAAAAGATTCTATCGGTTTTTATGACAAAGATAATTTGTACAAAGAATTGCGAAATGAAGTAGACTACCAAGGCGAACGAGTAATTTTAATTGTGGAGAATGAACTCAATTCTATCTTTAAAGAATTACAATCTATTGATATAGAAAAAGTTGAATATTGTATAGAATGCTTCGATTTCAAGAGTCAATCGAAATTTAGAGAGCGACTGCAATCAATAGGCGGCGAGATTGTATCGAAGTTTACGGAACCTCTGAGATATTTGCCGGAGTCTTATATGAAGACTTTTAAAGAAACTCTGAGAGATCCTGTAGAAACTCTGGTTCATAAAAGTAAAATGGGAATCAGCTTGAGCGATTTTGAAGAGTCTTGTAAAGTGATTAGCTCAATCCTGGATGATTTAATTTTAGCAATTTTTGAGGAGCGCATGAAACTGGGAATTCAAACAGTTGAAAAAGCGATTATGTTCTACAATAATTTTTTAGAGAAGCAGGCGCGGTACCAACTAGAGACAGCCCAACAGCGCGCGGCGGAAAAGGATTGGATTGAATACCAGCGGCAGCAACTCAGGGAAGTCGAGCAGTATATTGAATCAGTCATTAGTCATTAGTCATGGGGCATGGGGCATGGGGCATGGGGCATGGGGCATGGGGCATGGGGCATTGGGCATTGGGCATTGGGCATTGGGCATTGGGCATTGGGCATTGGTAATTGGTAATTGGTAATTGGTAATTGGTAATTGGTGTTTTAACTATAGAACCCATTTGAGATCTGATCTATTTTGCGTAAATCTGAGAAACCGGGTTTCTCTCTATATTTCTCGTCATCCAACCCAAAAACTCGTAGAAACCCGGTTTCTCGACATGAGCGTAAATCTCAGCAACGGGTTTCTCTCTATATTTCTCGTCACCCAACCGAAAAACTTAAAGATGTCAAATGGGTTCTATAGTGCGAGTTTCCCGATCGCTAGGAGAGTACGGTGTCGAGCTTCGCGATCGCTAGGAGAGTACGGTGTCGAGCTTCCCGATCGCTATGGAGGAGGCGAGCTTCCCCGCTATAGAGGAGGCGAGCGGGGACGCTCGCACTGCTCTCGGACAATTATTATTCCGATGCAAACGGAAGGATGTAACTACTGACTAATGTCTGCTCAATCCACGCAAAGATAGATACAAGCCACCCAATTAAGTCATAGACATAAAAAAGTTTAGACTTGAGTTCAATCTCCCAGTAAATGCTGTGGAGTTAATCTAAAATCTCAACTCTAAAATCTAACATCTCAAATCAAAAACCTAACATCGATTGACCGCTGAGTTCGTAAACGATCGCACCCAAAGACGCCAAACTAGCCAAAATCAGCATCCCAGCGGGCATAAACTTGCGAGTTTTGACCAGCCGTACAATAAAAACTACTACTAAAACAGCGGAAATTGCTGCTGCTAATGTTAAACCCCAAGTTTGTCCCATGAGTTGTGCGGTGCCGGCAAAAATTAGCAGCGAACCGCTAACGAGGCCGGAAATGAGCGAGGCTTGGCTTTTGGCTTTGATGTAACCCATGATGCCGCCAATTAGTGTCAAAACGCCGTAGCCGATCGCCGCTGCTGTACCTAAATTCATTTTTAATTCCCCAATTTTCACTCTTTGCATCTCAATTTATACAGCGATAGCTGCGATTGCGGTCACAAATTGTTAGAAAATTTATTAAACCCAGTCCAGATATCTAACTGTTATACAATTGGCATTATGTCAGCCCTAACTTCTAGTGCGATCGCCCAAATCCGTTACCTCCAACGCCAAGCAGCATCCCTGTTGCTATATCAATCAGTTCTCCAAACCCGCGCAGGTCAAGCTTTTCTCGACTTGCTGCAAGCTCTCCACCACAGCGAACTCAGCGGTGTAGAGTGTCAGGTAGCTTACGGTAACTGGTTCAAAATTCAAGCTGCTCAAAATTTGAGCTGGAAAGATTCCCTGATTTTGCAAATTCTCAAAGACGAAAATCCATTTTCTCGCCAAGCTCAGCAAACAGATTTTGCGAGTTTGTCGCCCGCTTTAGTCGAAGCAGCCAGACATGATTTACAAGTGCTGCAAAATATTTATGACTGCACCAGCGAGCAGTTGAGTAAGTGGGTGCGAGTAGCGGGTCAACTTGACTCAGTTCCTCCCATTTGGTATTGCGAAAATGTACTAGAAAACGCCGAAAAGCCACTGCACGGAAAACTAGAAAAATGGTCTAGCGCTGCGGAATCTTTGGCAGAATATTACCGACAGTTTGGCACGGGTTTGTTTGCAGAGTATCGTGCTTTTGGGTGGAAGTCCGGGCAGTTAGCGAGTATTCCGCATCCCGATCGCATAAATTTGAAAGAGTTGGTTTGCTGCGATTGGCAGCGGGATGCTCTGGTGAAAAATACAGAGTTTTTGCTGGCTGGTTATCCGGCTTTGCACGTCTTGCTGTACGGAAGTCGCGGCTCGGGTAAGTCTTCGTTGGTGAAGTCGCTGTTAAATGAATTTGGATCTCGCAATTTGCGATTGATTGAAGTATCTAAATCGGATTTGCAAGATTTAGCGCTAATTGTGGAGAAGTTGCGGGGAGTTCCTCAAAAGTTTATTGTTTTTGTAGACGACCTTTCATTTGAGGAAGATGATGATGCTTTTAAATCCTTGAAAGTTGTTTTAGAAGGAAATGTCACCGCCCGGCCTCAAAATGTAGTTGTTTACGCCACATCTAATCGCAGGCATTTAATTCGAGAGTTTTTTGATGACAGGCCTCGCCCTCGCGACGGTGATGAAGTTCACGCTTGGGATACCGTGCAGGAAAAACTCTCATTTAGCGATCGCTTTGGCTTGACTTTAACTTTTGAACCTGCGGATCAAAACACTTATTTAACAATTGTCCGACATCTCGCCGAACGAGCTGGCATCAAGCTCGCTGTTGAGGATTTGGAACACCGCGCTAAGGAATGGGCAACTCGCCGCAACGGGCGCTCTGGAAGGACTGCGCGGCAGTTTGTTGATTTTCTGAAAGCTGATTTAGCTTTGTTTGACAAGTAGATTGTCTGCGCCCTTAGAGCGAGTTTTACCAGAAAAAATTGGTTTAAAGCCTCTCCCTTTTATGGAGAAATTAAAATCAGACGATTCATATCTATTCCGGTTGCACCGTCAGGTGATGTTGACTGTTAACTGTTGACTGTTTAAACAATACCGATGCAACCGGAAACGATATCATTGAGTCATTAGCGCGAGCGTCCCCGCTCGCGAACGTTATTAGTCATTAGTCGCTCAACTGTCAACTGTCAACTGTCAACCGTCAACCGTCAACTGACAACTGTCAACTGTCAACTGTCAACTGTCAACTGTCACCCGCCCTTACAGCGCCGAAGGAAAAAATTAAAAATCTTAATTTTTTCATAATTTTAGTAATAATAAATAATTCAGCAGATTTGATATAATTGTTGAAATCCCCAGCCAAGGAAGCTTCCAAAGCCAGAGCCCATAGGGACTCCGTGAATCCACTACTAAAGAATGAGGAAAGTATTATGGGTTTATTTGACAAAGTATCGCAGACTCGCCAACAAACTGATGTCACGTTAGGGCCTGCCGAAGCATTTGCGGCGATCGCGCTAATTGCCGTAGCAGCCGACGGTTACATCAATGACAGCGAAAGTAAAGCGATTAGCATGACACTATCTCGGATGCAACTTTTCCGCAGCTATCCAGATGATGTGATGCGAAAAATGCTCGATCGGCTGCTGAACATTCTGCAACGGCAAGGAGTTCAGGTACTGTTTAATGCGGCTTTGGCAACACTTCCCGACGAACTTAAAGAAACAGTTTTTGCTGTGACAACTGATATTGCTTTAGCAGATGGCGAGGTTTCAGAAGAAGAAGAACAACTTTTGAACGATCTTTACTGTGCATTGGATCTTTCCGAAGAAATTGCCCTCAAGATTATAGACGTGATGTTGATTAAAAACAAAGGTTAAGAAAGCAGGGGCAGGGGCAGGAGTGAGGAGGGTGAGTTTGAGAAGATCAAAAATTAGCGCCTGCTTAGTTAGGCGATCGCTGCTGCAAAAGTGCTGGTTTACCGATATGATGGTTGTTCAACAGTTGACAGTTGACAGTTGACAGTTGACAGTTGGAGAGCGACCTCTATCTAGAAGCCTGAGTATTGGAGTAATGAATAGCCCGATCTTAACTTCTCCCTCAAAGGGTTCTGGCTTTCAACCAATTCTTTCTGGTAAAATTCAGCTTTAATTTGCGATCGCCCGCGACTACCTCAAATGCCTTTTACTTACACCCGCACTGTGCGCTTTCAAGATACCGATGCTGCTGGAGTCGTTTACTTTGCAAACGTTTTGGCGATGTGCCACGAAGCTTACGAGGCATCTCTAGCAGCATCAGGAGTCAATCTCAGAGCATTTTTTGGCGATCGAGAGGTTGCATTTCCGATAATTCATGCTAGTGTAGATTTTTATCGTCCACTATTTGCGGGCGATCGGCTGACGATTCAATTGACGCCCACACAAGTTGCAGGCGATGAATTTGAAATTGCCTATCAAGTATTTTCAGGGGAAGTTGCAGGCAGAAGCTGGGCTAAAGCTCTGACTAAGCACGTCTGCATCGATGCAGTTAGCAGAACCAAAAAACAGCTATCTGAAGACTTAATGCAGTGGATGAGGCAATTTGAGAGTTGAGATTTTAGATAACTTCAATATTTAAATAATAGCAGGGAATGACAGTCAAATTTCTGTTTAGTTTAAAATTTCTTCTGACTTATTTATATTAAGTAGTTCCACTTAATTAAACGTAAATACAGATGACTTAAAAACCAGCTCTATAAGAAGCATTCTTCCTTCTTCCGACTTCCCTCTTCCTGATAACGTTCGCGAGCGGGGACGCTCGCGCTACTGACTAATGACTGATAACGTTCGCGAGCGGGGACGCTCGCGCTACTGACTAATGACTTCTTCCTTCTTCCTTCTTCCTTCTTCCTTCTTCCTTCTTCCTTCTTCCTTCTTCCTTCTTCCTTCTTCCTTCTTCCTTCTTCCTTCTTCTTATGACAAATCGCAATTATGCCATAGTCGGCACGGGAGCTTTAGGCGGATTCTACGGTGCTAGACTGCAAAAAGCTGGTTTAGAAGTCAATTTTTTGCTGCGGAGCGATTACGAGCGCGTCAAAAAACATGGTTTGATTGTCGAGTCTCCCGAAGGCGACTTCACCCTCCCGCAAGTCCGCGCCTACCGCGACGCGCACAAAATGCCTAAGTGCGACGTAGTAATTGTCGCGTTGAAAACAACTCAAAATCACTTGTTGCCAAAACTTTTGCCTCCTCTATTAAAGGATAACGGCGCGGTTTTAGTATTGCAAAACGGACTGAATACCGAACCGGAAGTAGCTAAAATTGTCGGTGCAGAACGAGTGGTGGGCGGGCTGTGCTTTCTCTGTTCTTATAAAGTCAGCCCCGGTCATATCTGCCACCTAGATTACGGTACGATCACGCTAGGCGAATATGCCAAAGACTACAAAGCCATCGGTATTACTGATAGATTGCACCATATTGCTAGGGATTTTAAACGCGCTCACATTCCGATTAAAATGAGCGAAGATTTGCTATTGTCTAGGTGGAAAAAGCTCGTTTGGAATATTCCTTATAACGGGCTGTCTGTGGTTTTGAATGCGAGAACCGACGAACTGATGGCGAATCCGAATACTCTGATTTTAGTTGAGCAAATCATGAGGGAAGTGGTAGCAGGGGCCAAAAGTTGCGATCGCATTATTCCCGATGATTTTATCCCGCATATGCTGGAATACACTCATAAAATGAAGCCTTACCGCACCAGCATGAAAATCGATTACGATGAATCGCGTCCTCTGGAGGTTGAGGCAATTTTTGGCAATCCCATGCGGGTAGCCCAAAAAGCAGGTATTAAGTTGCCACAAATAGAGGTACTTTACCAAATGTTGAAGTTTGTGGATGTTCAAAGGCAAGAAGCTGAGAAGACGAGAAGGCTGTTAGGTGTGGATTAATTGGGAATTGGGAATTGGGAATTGGGCATTGGGCATTGGGAATTGGGAATTGGGCATTGGGCATTGGGCGGGTTTTTGAGATTTCTCACTTGTGTTGTAAATATTGATGAACCCGCCCTACGGAAATTACTGTCAAATTCGGTTAATACTATTGATTCGCCAGAGATGACACCGCAATTTCTTGTAATTGTTCTCGATTGAGTTTGCCTTGAGCATTTCGAGGCATTTCTTCGACGACAACCCAATTTTTTGGTCGCTTAAATTTACTCAACTTATCTTCTATTGCTGCTTGCAAGTTTTTGACAGTAACTTCGGAATTAGCGGGAACGCAAACAGCCGTAACGACTTGCCCCCAATCTTTGTCTGGTAAGCCAATTATAGCAACATCTGCCACTAAATTGGTATTCTTAATGGCGGCTTCGACTTGGGCAGGAAATACATTTTCTCCGCCCGTGATAATCTTGTCGCTACTACGTCCGATGATATTTAAGCAGTTATTTTTATCAAAAAATCCTAAGTCATCTAGTTGGAAATATGGGCGATCGCCAAATCGTTCAGGATAATAACCCAAGGCTAAAGATTTAGCATCAACGCTAATATTCCCAATTTGATTGTAGCACAAAATCTCGCCGCTTGCACTGCGAATAGTTATGTTCGCGTGAGGTAAAGCTTGACCAGAAGTGTTATTTCCCGCGAGAAAATCTTCGGGTTTGAGTGTAGCAATTTGCGAGGCGGTTTCTGTCATGCCGTAAGTCGGCGCTAATTTGATTTGATTCTTTCTAGCTGTGGCTAAAAGTTCGGGCCAAGCGGGAGCACCGCCTAAAAGTACGGCACGAAACTGGGATAGCCAATTAGTTGTATCTGGGTTTTGCAGCAGCCGTTGCAGTTGAGTTGGTACTAAAGAAATGAAAAATTCTTCGGGTTCGACATCGGATTTTTCGCCTGCTTCTAGTGTTTTGAATGATGCAATTGCCAGTTTTCCCCCGGTTGTGAACGATCGCATAAATTGCATGAGACCGCTGACGTGGTATAATGGTAATACGCAGAATGAGTTAATTTTGTCAAGGTTAAAATATTGTTGAAAACCTTGGACTGAGGCTGTGAGGGTTTCCCAAGTGTGGATGGCAAAACGGATTTTTCCCGAGGAACCTCCGGTAGGAATCATTATTGTAGCTAATTCGTCTATTTCGGGTGAAGGTAATTCTCGTGAATGATGGAATTCCGGCGAATGATTGAGTCCCGGCGAATGATGGAATCCCGGCGAATGATTGAATTCGGGTGAATGATGGAATCCCGGCGAATGGAATTCGCGGCTATACAAACGAAGTCCGCCTCCGCGGACTGGGAGAGGGGGAAATGTGTTTTTAAGATTAGTATTTTGTCCCCAAATTAGTTCGGGTTGGACTAAATCAAAGACTTGTTCCCATTCTTCTTTTACCCAGTTGGGATTGCAGAGAAAAATTTGGCATTTGGCGGTGCGGGCGGCGATGAAACTGGCAAGAAATTGCAGGGGTTTTGGTTCGGCTAGGCAAATTTTTAGGGGTGTTTCTCCTGTTTGATTTTGGGTTATTTGTTGCAATTGCCGATCGACAATTCGAGCAAATTCGCCGCTGTCACCACCGATTAGCCAGTTGTCGGGGAAGTCAAAGGGAAGATTCAGAGTATTTACTGTGAGATTTGTTACCATAGATGCTGTAACCAGGTGTCTTGATTGTCGTCGAACCAGCTATCGGTACCGAAGCCTAGGGCTCTATTATTTACAGATAAGTTTGTTGCTAAGTTTAAGGCGGCTTGTCTGCCGATTTTGGTTTCAAATACTGATGAGAAAACTGCGTCTATATTGTGAGTTTGACAAAATTTGCGGAGTTGGGATGGGGAACCGCCAATCGCAGGTTTGATGACGAAAATTCCCCGCCAGCCTTGGTTGTAGCATTCTTGGATGCGATCGAGATTGGCTGCGGATTCGTCTAGGGCGATCGCCGTTGTATAAGTAGCATTCAATCGTACCATTTCTGGGAACTGTGCGATCGCCAGCGGCTGTTCCAAAAATTCAATCTGGGCGGCCAAGTCGGGTGTTGCTGTCACGCTATCGCAAGCTTCCAGCCATTTTTCAGCCTGGGAGTAGGTGAGTCCCCCATTAGCATCTAAGCGCAAAAGTGCTGTTTGGCGATCGGCTAAATCATCCATTGCTGCGATTAGCTGCTGAAAAATCGTTAATTCTTCCTCAATTACAGCAACGCCAATTTTCCATTTAAACGTGCGATATCCCTCCAACCAAAGCATTGGTAAAACCTGCAAAGCTGTTTCACCTGCGGGTAATAAACCGCTACACTGATTTTTCGGAATTTTGTCTTGACGAGGCGTATTTTCGATTGCTTGGCCCAGATTTTCCCAAGCTGACTCAAAGCCAAATTGACAGGCTGGTAATTCAGCGGAAATACTGAAGATTATTTCCTCTGAAATATTAGCAGGTAACTGTTGACAAAAATCTAATGCTTGGTCAAAAGTTTCCGAACCAAACCAACTCAGCGGGGCAATTTCTCCCCAGCCAATGCTACCATTTTCGTCAATAAGCCGCAGGATGATTCCTTCTCGCATATCCCAGATGCCGTGACTTGTTTGTAGCGGGCGCTTAAATTTTCGCTGATAGGTGCGAAACTCAAATTTATATAGCATTTGTTTTTTAGTCGATTGTCACCAAGGCCAAAGAAACCGGGTTTTTTACCTAATTTGTCGGTAACAACGAATGATTTTCGTAAAAAACCCGGTTTCTGACTACCCGTTAATCATCACTAAGGCCAAAGAAACCGGGTTTTTTACCTAATTTGTCGGTAACAACGAATGATTTTCGCAAAAAACCCGGTTTCTGACTACCCGTTAATCATAAAATTGTCTCACAACTGATGCAAAGTCATCAATATTTTCAAAATGGATATTGTGACCAGCGTTTGGTATAATCTTGAGAGTAGCAGCCGGACACAAGCTGGCAATTTCTGCATTGATACGTTGAAATTTATCATCATCTTCTCCCGCTAGCAAGAGAATGGGGATTTGATTTTGGGCGAGTTTTTCCCACAGAGAGGGCTGGTGGCCAGTTCCCATGTTGCGGAGGGATTTTGCTAATTCTAAGGGATTGTTTGCTAAACGGCTTTCTATGAGTTTCTCGAATTTGGGGGATTTTTTTAATGATTTGAATAAAGGGCGATCGTACCAGTTTAAGATAAAATCTTTGATGTTGCTATTTTCGAGGTTTTGTGCTGTTTGTGAATCGGCTTGCCGTCTGTGCGATCGATCTTTTTCACTCTTCAATCCCGGAGAAGCTGACTCTAATACGACTTTCTCGAATCTTTCAGGAAAATGTAATGTCATGTACAGCGCCAATCGCCCGCCCATTGAGTAGCCCAACAACAAACATTTGTCTATTTGTAAGTCATCTAATAAGTGAATCAATGCTTGGGCTGTATTTGACATATTGTAGCAACTTTCGTCGCCGCTGACTCTGGTTTGTCCGTGGCCGGGAAGGTCAACTGCTAGACAACAATAAGTTTGAGATAGTAAGGAAATGATTTGGTCAAAGTCTTGACTGTCGCCCGTGAATCCGTGGAGTAATAAAATTAGTGGCTGATTTTTTTTTCAGTTAAAGAATAGTAAAATTGATATTTTTTAGATTTGTTCATCTACACCATTAAGCTCCTATTTTTATTACAATATCATTACTAGGTTGTCAGGTATCAATCCAGTATATTCTATTGCCACCGATTTTCCATTCCTTAATGAAAGCTTACTATGAATTTCATCGCGTTCTATTGCATGGGCTAAAACTTCACCTCGAATCACGCTTAATTCTTCATCTAATTCAGGATTGACGATGAGTACCCACTCATCAGGATACAGACTAAAAATTTCTTCTAGGGTGAGGATTGGGCTAGTTTTTACTGGCGTACTCATGATTTCCTTCTCGTTGTTTTCGATTCAATATCAAACTGTTTGTAGTAAGGACTTTAGTCCTTATTGACTAAAATCTTGCAGAGAGGGCTAAAGTCCTGACTACGAACCATAGTTCTATTTTACCGAAATTCTCGATAATCGCCCAAACTACAGCACAAACCCCAGCGCTAGCAGCAAACCGCTCGTAAAATGCAGCGCCACTGCGATAAACTTAGAGTTGCTGACCTTTGCGGGTTGGTCGTGATAGTTTGCGACATGGCGGCAAAGGTCGATCGCAAAAAACAAACTTCCAAAAATCAACAGCGTCCAAATTGGGAACATTCGCAGCGCCACAAACAGCAGAGTCAAAGCATAAACGCTGCCGCACAACCACTGCAACAACTGCACGCCTTTTTTCGTACCAATTCGGACAATCGGCGATTTTTTACCCGCCGCCAAATCGTCCTCAACTTGATGGAAGTGAGAACAAAATAAGATGATACTCGTAGTAATTCCCACTATTGCCGAACCTGCGAAATTAGTAGCAGACCAAGTTTGATTTTGACTGTAATAAGCAGCAGCTAAAGCTAGCGGCCCGAAGGTAAAAAAGCAAATAATTTCGCCTAAACCCTGATAGCCCAAACGAAACGGCGGCCCTTGATAAGTGTAGCCGAGGGCGCAGCACAAAACTACTAGCAAAATTACTGTTGGGTCTTTTTGCCACCAGGAAATACCGCAGATTCCCGACACTCCGATTGCTAAAAATAGATTGGCAAGCCAGAAAATTAAAGCTTTATTTCCGGTTAAGTTTACCAAGGAATGTGCTTTATTTTTGTCTATCCCTGTTTCCGAGTCAAATACATCATTGGTGAGATTCAGCCATGCTATAATTAAAATGGCTGAAATTAAAAATGTCGAAAAAATTGACGCATTAATCGTTTGAGTTTCGGCAAAAGCAATTGCAGTTCCTACTGAAATAGGAATAACAGCAACGCTGTACATGGGCGGCTTGATTGCCGCCAGCCACAATTTACTATTTGAACGCTCAATTATCTTTGTTGTCATTACACAAACTTGATGCAATTGATAGCAGCTCAGTAATTTTACAATTTTATTGGTGAAGAATGTCTGCTAAGTCTCCGCTTGAGTGCGCCTCCGGCATCCGTTGATAGTCTTTGCGGGCGATCGCACGCCCGGTAATGCCCACCTGCAAACCTCTGCGGGGTCGATCGCCTTTTACCGAGAGTCGCCCTCTCAATCTTAAGTTTTATGTCTAAATGTTTCGATGGATCGCGCAATCGTCTGTTTTCTCCCTCCAGCGTGCCCAAACAGTCGGGAAACTCGAAAGGTCATGTTTGGCGATCGCCCGAGCGTGGTTAGATCGAAATAGGGATTATAGCGGGACAAAACCGCACTCTTTCTGACAAATCTGCTATTCTCGATTTCATGACAGTAATACCGCACCGCGCCAATCTTTTGCAAGACCGCAATCAACTGCATCAGTTGCTGTTAGATTGCCAGCAGTCTTTAACCGAAAAAGATCAAACAAAAATAGTTAGTATTTCTCAGGAAATTTCCCCCGTCGATCCGCTAGCGGTACTGCAAGAAATTGCCACACCCGATGACAGACACTTTTATTTTGAAAAAAGAGACCCCATTGTCGGCAACAGTTTTGCGATCGCCGCCCTAGATTCGGCAATCCATCTCACAGTAGCAGGAAGCGATCGATTTGCCCTCGCTCAAAATTTTATTCAATCAAGTCTAGCCCGGACAATTACCATCGGTACGGAACGTTTGCCCTTTAGCGGGCCGCACTTTTTTTGTAGCTTTGCTTTTTTTGATGAGAATGTCGCCACCAATTCTTACTTTCCCCCCGGTACCATATTTTTACCCAAATGGCAGATTACTCGCCTCAACGATAGCTGTACAATTGTCGCCAATGCCAAAATAGATAGAGATATAAATGTTAAAATTATTACTGAAACCATTAGCAAACAATTTGATAAAATTGCCTCTCAAAAATACATCAAATTAATTAACAGCCAAAACTCACTTCCATTAAAACAAATTCCTGTCAATGATGCCGCTCAATTTAAAAGATCTGTCAAGTCCGCTTTAGAATTAATCGAGTCTAAATATTTCAGTAAAATTGTGTTGTCCCAAGCTATAAATGTCATTTGCCAAACACCTTTTAGCGTAATAGATTCCTTAAATAACTTGCGCCTCACCTATCCAGGTTGCTACGTGTTTTCTACCAGTAACGGCAAAGGTCAGCAATTTATCGGTGCCAGTCCAGAACGCTTAATTAGCATTCACAACAATCAGTTGATCGCAGATGCTTTAGCCGGTTCTGCACCGAGGGGAAAAACTGAAGCAGAAGATGGTAATTTAGGCAAAGATTTACTCAACAGCGAAAAGGATATTCGAGAACATCAAGCTGTAATTGACTTTATAATCGATCGCCTTTCGAGTCTCGGCATCCATCCCGACTTTTCCCCGCTACCGAGACTGCTGCAACTATCCAACATTCAGCATTTGTGGACACCCATCAGGGCTAGAATTCCCCCAGATATTCACTTATTGAAAATTTTAGCCCAACTGCATCCAACGCCAGCGGTAGCGGGGGTACCGAGGGATATTGCACTACAGCAAATTCGGGGCTGCGAAAGCTGCGATCGCTCTTTGTATGCAGCACCCCTGGGCTGGATCGATCGCACTGGTAACGGCGAATTTGCTGTCGGCATTCGATCGGCTTTAATCGATGGATCTCGGGCTATACTTCATGCTGGTGTTGGAATTGTGGCAGGTTCCGAACCTGATAAAGAACTAGCAGAAATTCAACTGAAACTGCAAGCACTTTTAAATGCTTTAGTTTAAGAATAATATAGCCTTTCGAGCGAAAAATGAGATAAGACATAGGGCATAGGGCATAGGGCATAGGGCATAGGGCATACCTTACTTTTGCGATAACTGCTATATCTCATAACTATGTAGCGACAAATTTGGTAACTTAAGACTTAGATATGGGTAGCCAGAAACCGGGTTTTTCAGCCAATACTAGCCAAAAACCCTCAATCTCGAAAAAACCCGGTTTCTTGAGCTTTGATTGAGAACCGTTAGATGTCATAAAATATTAGCGATCGCCAAAACAACAAAATGCTTGACTTTCGGAACACAAACACCCTCTGGGCTTCCATCATAGCCGAGACATTGCAGCGACTGGGACTAACCACAGCCGTAATTTGTCCCGGTTCGCGATCGGCCCCGCTAACCATAGCCTTCGCCCAGAATAAGTTAATAGAAACTATCCCCATCCTCGACGAGAGATCTGCGAGTTTCTTCGCCTTAGGAATCGCCAAAAAATCCGGTGTACCAACCGCCCTAATTTGTACCTCAGGAACCGCCGCAGCCAACTTTTATCCGGCGATTATCGAAGCCCGTGAAAGTCGAATTCCGCTGCTAATTCTCACAGCAGATAGACCCCCCGAATTGCGCGACTGTCACGCCGGACAAGCGATCGACCAAGTTAAACTATACGGCAATTATCCCAACTGGCAAGCGGAATTAGCCATCCCTTCAGCGTCCATAGGAATGCTAGACTATGTGCGACAGACGATCGTGTACGCGATCGAGCGATCGACCTTTCCGACACCAGGCCCAGTCCACCTCAACATCCCCCTTCGGGATCCGCTTGTACCAGTTTCAGACATTGCTGTCGAAGCTTTAGAAACACAATTCGATATCGAATATTTCTTTGCAGGATTAGAACCGATTTTTGCAGCAGAAACTTCTACCCCCCCCAGCCCCCCCTTGTTAAAGGGGGGAGTAAGAAGTGCAATAGAACCGATTTGTGCAGCAGAAACTTCTACCCCCCCCAGCCCCCCCTTGCCAAGGGGGGGAGTAAGAAGTGCAATAGAACAATGGCCCGAATGCAGTAAAGGGATTATTATTGCAGGTGTAGCCCAGCCTGAAGATGCAGAAAAGTATTGTAGTGCGATCGGCAAAATTTCCCAACTATTAAACTGGCCAGTATTAGCAGAAGGACTATCGCCCTTAAGAAACCGCGCCCAACTCAACCCCCATCTAATTTCCACCTACGATTTAATCCTGCGAAACCGCGAACTAGCAGATAAATTAACCCCAGAAATCGCCATTCAAATCGGAGACTTACCCACAAGCAAAGAATTGCGAAACTGGTTAGACAAAACC
Organism: Microcoleus sp. PH2017_34_RAT_O_A; assembly: GCF_020737885.1. Lineage (NCBI taxonomy): Bacteria > Bacillati > Cyanobacteriota > Cyanophyceae > Oscillatoriales > Microcoleaceae > Microcoleus > Microcoleus sp. PH2017_34_RAT_O_A. The sequence continues at coordinate 25,121 of NZ_JAEQDD010000043.1, forward strand.
CAACCCAAACGCTACATAATCGATCCGGGCCACCACAACTTAGATCCCCTACACGGCCCAACAATTCACCTACGAACCTCCATAGAAAACCTCGCAACTGCTATCTCCCTTCATGTCCCCCCCCTTAGCAAGGGGGGGTTAGGGGGGGTTCTCACCTCTCCCACAAACTCCCCTCAAATCCCCCCCCTTAATAAGGGGGGGCTAGGGGGGGTTCTCACCTCTCCATCCCACGAATACCTCCAACTTTGGCGAAACACCGAAACCCAAGTCAGACAAACAATAGACCAAAAACTATCAGCAATTAACAACATCATCGAACCAAAAATTTCTTGGCTGCTTTCCCAAATATTGCCACCAGCCACACCCATATTTATTTCCAACAGTATGCCAGTCCGAGATGTCGAGTTTTTCTGGAAGCCGAACAACTTAGAAATAAAACCTTTTGTCAATCGCGGCGCCAACGGCATAGACGGCACATTGTCAACAGCTTTAGGAGTCGCCCACCGCAATCAAAGCAGCATTTTGTTAACAGGTGATTTAACACTTTTGCACGACACCAACGGCTTTTTAATTACAAATAAATTTGTCGGTCATCTGACAATTGTTTTAATTAATAACAACGGTGGCGGGATTTTTGAAATGTTGCCAGTTGCTAAATTTGACCCGCCCTTTGAAGAGTTTTTTGCCACACCGCAGGATATCAATTTTGCTCAATTGTGTGCAACTTACGGCGTGGAACACGAGATAATTGAGCATTGGGAGCAGTTCCAACAAAAATTAAGTTTTCTACCAAATAACGGGATTCGGGTCTTAGAATTGCCAACAAACAGGCGTACAGATGCTAAATGGCGGCAAGATAACCTAAGTAAATTTGCCAAAGGTTCGTAGTAAAGACTTCAGTCCTTTCTTGGGAAATTTAAGGACTAAAGTCCTGACTACGAACCTCATATGCCAAAGGTTCGTAGTCAGGACTTTAGTCCTTTCTTTAAGAATTCAAGGACTAAAGTCCTTACTACGAACCTTTTATGAACAATATTTAAACGGCTGCTTGAGCTAGCAGTGCATCTAACTCTCCATCTCCATCAAGTTTGTGAATGTCATCGCAGCCGCCGACGTGTTGACTGTTAATAAATATTTGGGGCACGCTGCGCTTTCCGTTAGCGCGATCGGCCATGGCATTTCTAGCAGCTTCGTCGCCGTCAATTTTGTATTCCGTGTAATTGACGCCTTTCCACCACAGCAAAGTTTTGGCGCGGATACAGTACGGACAGGTTTGCCAAGTATAAATTTCAACATTGGCTTTGATGCGATCGGGCTTGCGGCCCAAAATGGGATTCAGAAAATCAAGCATTTTCGGTACAGGGGTAAAATTTCAACTGGTTGAGAGATTAAATCATTTTAGCGAAACGCCATCAATCCCGCGTTCTACCAAAGGTTAGGCTGGGATGCAATTACCTGCCGCACCTGTAGTGCTGTGATTCGTGTCACACATTTACTCTACTCCGATCACTTGCTTTCATCCAAAATAATCACCTGCGGAACCTACTTAATATCACCGATCTTTTGAGGAAACCAAGCGATTATGAATATATCGAATTCAACCGCACTGCCATGAAAGCTTTACAACTCCTCCCCGGCGCTATCTCTGAAATCCTCGCTTCTGTAACCGACACAGGCGTTTTGACATTAGCCGATCGCTACGGTTTGATGGCCGCCACCTTAGACGAGTCGCTGAATGACGAAGATAGATGCTGTGTCAACCGCCTGCTGCGGGCAGTGCTCAAAGGCCGGGTGAGAATGGTCAACGAACTTTCAGCGTAACGAGGATTTGCAGTTTTGTTCTGATGGTAAGGTGAGTTAGCGGTAGATAAAGATGGCGAAATTGGTTGGCAGCCGATCGCCCGCCGGAGTCCCAGAGACTTGATATAACGGCAATTTGAATTCGATGTAAAGTTTTCTCCTCCAACAAAACAACGGTTTTTTTCGATGTGCAGCCTGTAACGGGCTGCTTTTTGTTGGACGGCTAATCGCGGATTTCGCGATCGCACGGGTGGTCAGAAACCGGGTTTTTTACGAGAATACTTGACTGTGACCGACAGATTCGCTAAAAAACCCGGTTTCTTGGGTCAGAGTCTAATCTCGTGTTCTAATCGCGGATTTCCAGGTTGTACTGACGGCAGAGGGCGATCAGTTTTTGTTGGAAGCGATCGCGCACACTGTCTGGAGACACAATCACGCAATCTTCCCCATACCGCAATATTTCTCGGAAAAACCAAAAAGTATTGGATACTTTCTTCACTATTCGTCGGACTTGCGGAGAGTCTGTTAACCATTCATTGAACGTATCTTCACCCGTTTTCGTTTTGTAGGCAAACGCCAAACCTCGGAAGAGGTGCATTTCTACCTCAATCTCGGCTAAACTGGGCAACCATTTTCCGTCAATGGGTGCGATCGCGGCTTCTGGAATCCGATCTAAACGGAAGCACCGATTATGCTTCAGTTCTGGCAAATCGTAATTCCCCTCTGTTTCTTCACACCAACAATCGAGATATTCTCGATCTTCATGCGGGTTGATTTGAGCATGGCGGATGTGGAAGTGCCAAGTGCGATCGGCTGCATCTTGGTAGGTGAGTTCAAACGGTTGGTTCCGCTTCATATAACGGTCTATCTCTAACCGCCAAGGAATAGAGGTGTTATTTAAAAATGCCTCTATTTCTCTCCGCAGGGGATCTGGAAGTTCACTGCGATCGACTAGCAGTTGAGCAATAATTTTGGCTTCTTGAACTTTGCCGAGGTCGGTTAAGGCATCGACGGCGTGTTTAAGGGCTTTTAATCGGCTGTCTTTCCAATCGTTGTTAGGGGCAATTAGGAGTTTATGTTGGGCGATCGCTTTTACCAGCTTAGAGATATTAGGGCGATCGCCCCACTTCATGCCGAATTCTAGGGCTAGGGCTTCTAACTCGGCTTTGTCGCGATCGGAAACCGATAGGGTGATGGACTGATCTTGACGAGTCATTTATACGGACACTTATGCTGTGTAATTGCTTGACAACCTCTATGAGTCGCGCTATTCTCAGATTATAAGTTATTTACGGATAGAGTATGAGGGTTTTATACAGGCTATTAAAAAAGCCAGAGCAAAACTCTGGCCGACAACCCTGATAGGGATTTGTGGTTGTGTGGAGGATAAAATCCTCAACCTCATATATGTCTCGATTTCAATCTCTGATAGAGGGATTTTTTTAGAGGCTACATACCATGATAGCACAAATGAGCTTCGGTGATTAGCTCTATATTTCTCGGACGTTAAAATTTTGTGCTAATCTGAAAGGCAGCCAGAGCAGGAAGCTCAGACTACCAATGTAGACTCGCAATCTCAAAGGTAGCATGGCGACTGGCTCTGGTGAAAACTTTTTTACTAAGGAGACGGCTAATGTACGAATCAGATCTGATTGCAAGAGAAATTGCTGAGTATCAGGAACAGATTGAGAACCTTCTGATGCAGGTTGAGAAGCTCAAAAGGCGAGTTACAGAGTTGATGTGGCTCGACATCACTAATTCTGAAGGTGATGTGATATCTTACGCCGACTGTCAGTAGAAGCTTTAGAGCAACCAAAAGATGGGAGTCCGCATCGTTTTTGCCGACTCCCACATACAAAAACTTCATCAAGAGATTAAATCGGATGAATGAGAGCAATCAAACCACAATACTAATTAGTGCCTCGGCTGCGGGTGTGATATCTACTCAGAAGTCAGAGTTGATTGGGGCATTAGCGAGTCAGCCAGGGGTAATAGATATCGCGAAAACCTTTGCAAACTCCAAGCTAATTAGAGAATTAAGACTCACCCGCAACCTCAATACTAAGAAGTTACAAAAACTTGATTTTCAAAAAAATCGAGTCATATATCAAGGTCAAGAGATTGGCAAAACTCAGATTCTGTACAAATCGCCATTACCAGGAGAGTTACAGGCAAGATTATCTATTGAAAGCGCCATAGATAGATTTTTAGAGTATTTGCAGAAGCAATATCAAATAGCGGTACTCCACGAAAGTGACTATCACGTACACGTTTTCATTCCCCATCGAAAAGAGCCGGCAGATTTTAATCAATATTGGCGAGAGTTCATCGAAAATATTGCTTTCTCAACTTATGGCATTCCCAAGCACAATTTACCAGGATTAGTACAGACATTCATTGTCATGCTCAATAGTGTCACTTTAGCCGGACGCGGTTTCAGTACCTTGGAAATTCCGATTTTGACACAGCAGCAATCTAATGTTTTAGCGGCTTGGTATTTGGCAGTTATTCGGGAGGTAGAAAAGCGTCAAACAGATCGTCAGAAGCAAATTAAGGCTCTCATAACAGAAATAAATCATCCTGACACAAGTGATAAAGACCGCACATCTTTAGAAAAAAAGTTACTAGACAAGGAGGAGATGCAGTTAAAGGAAGCGAAAAAGTACAACGAAGCTTTTCAAAAGTCCTTTGGTAAAGTCCTTGATGAACAAAAGTGTATTTGGCAAAATCTAACTCAAATTAACAGTGAATTAGCAGACTCAGGGTTGACAAAAGCACAGAAAAACAAGTTACAAAAACAGCAAGATAAGCTAGTTACTCAAATCATTTTTACTCAAGATTCCGTCCAGCAAAAGATTCGCTTATTTGCAGAGTCTGAGGGTGAACCATTTAAGTTTATTCAGTGCGATCGCCAACAAAACCCCGCTCGGTTCAAAGACATTGTTAACATTTCCAAAAGTTTCACTAAAACTGCTACAGACCAGATCAATGCAACTCGTGGAGATATTTTTACTCAGTGTATTCTAGAGATGTATCGCCTTTTGGAAAATCCGCCAAGCGATCCATTCCCTGAACCATTGCTGAGTGAACAGCCAAGTATCAAAGAAGTGCGATCGGCGGGAGATGACGGTAAACATTTTTGTTATTCCTGCGGTGTTACTCTCCAAAATGCTAAATGGGAAGTAGCCAGATTTATGTTCGAGCGACCTTCCCAGCGTTGTCAATCATCATCCAGGGAAAAGCAACCCTATATTTGTGCATCTTGTTCAGCATTAGCATTTGCGTCACCCCTAAAAGTGACTGATGAAAGTATCATTTTGAAGCTTGAACCAGTCGATCGAAGTGAACCTGCTAAACTCAAAGTTAAAGACTACATTAGAATGTTAACTAATAAAGAGTTACATTTAAGTGCAGGTCGATATATAGTCTTAGCCTCCGATCGAACTGGTGGCGGTGATTTAGCATCTCAGAAACTCGGCCAGGTTCAATATGCACTAGCCAAAGTAGCTTCAATTTTTCCCCTTGAGGTTTTAGCTGATTTTAAATTCTCACTGATTATTCAGGGAAGTCAGTCAATACTTTTGAGTAGCAGACATCTAATTTTTATTAAGGGTTTGATAGAAGGCTATGGGCAGTCCATAATTGTTTTGGGAAAAGATATCAATATGAAACTGGGTGATGCTGTACGCTATGTAGAGGATGATTTACCAGTAATGGCAGAGTATACCCTCGCAAAAATATCAGAAGTTTCCGGTAGTGATTATAGTCGGGGATTAGAACACACTCGTGCAGCCTACTGGAAGAAAATTTGTGAAGGTTTGAATTTGAAATTAAAAGGAGGCCTTATGGAGTCAGATAACCCCATGTTACAGCAAGCCAATTTATATGGAGATGTAGCTGCATTGACTGGCTTAATTTATGCTTTTGTTTTGGCTTTTAAAAAAAATGCTATGACAATGGAAAAGCCAGAAGATGCCAAACGAGAGGTTAGCAAATTAATTGAACAAATAGAAAAGAATCCGGCGGCCTTTTGTTACTCCTTCTGTAAATACTGCACAATCGTTACCATTGGAAGCGATCAAGCCATAGAAAGTGACAAAAGAACATTGACTCAAGTAAGACTTTACCGTAACCCTGACACCCAGTTTGTTTATGAACAAGCCAAGGCATTATTAGCAAAAGAGGAGTTACTGGGACAATTGGGTATTTCAGAACGAGAAAAAGAAAATCCAGAAACTAAATCGGTTTCCATGATTCTGTATCCAGAGGATCTGACAAGAGTTTATACCTATTTTTCAAATCCTAAAAATGGTTATAAACAAGAGAAAGATTGGAAAGATTTAACCTATCAGGTCAAGCTTTCACTATACACTCGTTTTCCTGAATTGATTCGCAAAGAAAAATCCACAACGGAGAAGTAAATATGCCAACTAAAAAATCTCAAACAACTAATGATGAATCCGAAAACACTTCTGAGACGGTTAAGCAATCCAAAGTAACGAGTGGATTACCTAAAACTGATGAAAACAATCCTCGAATGCACTTTGACATTTATGCCATTCTTGAAGGTTCGCAAGAGCTTTATTTTGGGCATGAAGTACAAGTAAATGTCAACTTGGTGGAGATAGTGAAGCTAACTACTAAGGATGGGAAATCGCTTGAAAAATGTTATATTTCCCCAACGAAACGACGAGGCGTTGAGCGACGTTGCTTGCTGTGGGCTCCTGTAAAAAGTGGGGAATTACTAGGAGATAAACAACAATGTGGTATTCCTAAAACTTGCGCCAAAATAGACTGTCCTATTTGTGCCACCTATGGTGCACTTGACCCCGGAAAAAGCACTTTAATTGGTCGCGTTACTCACGGTGGCGGTGTTGCGGTTCAAGATATCTACCCAGTAGAGAAGCAACGGGCAATGCACCCGGCACGTTTGGTAAATCAAAAAGATGAAACGCCGATACCATTTAAGCGTCAGTACAATCAGCCTGGTATTCTCTATCCAGTTTCTAATCATGCCTTGAGTGTTACCGATCGAGATTTTTCCTCTGTCGCCTATGCTTTTCTGGATTCTTTACCGCGCATTGGTTCAGGAAATCCCAAGGGAATTGCGATCGCCGAATCCGATAATCAAACCCCTTTGCTAGTTGTCGATCGCTACTTAGTACCCAGAGGAAAACGCCCGATTATTTCTCCATCTGTCACAGATCCACAACAGGCGATCGCAGACTTCCTCCGTCTTGCCCAATATCCAGAAGATAACACCGATCGCATCCAAGCAACTTACTTCGATCGCTGGATTGGAAATGCAGCATTAGAGAAATTACAAGAATACGCTGCGAAATTCGTTGAAACCGTTTTACAGGCGTGATCTATGTACTGCATAAAACTCACCATCACACCTACCGCAGCAATGACATTCCGCATTCTGCCAGGGTCAATTCTCAATATTGCCACCTATCCTTTTGTACCACCAACAACTCTATCAGGATTTTTACGAAGGCTAGGAATGCTCAGTGTAGGCTTAGAAATTCCTGAAACTCGAATCAACAAAGATGACCCACCATTTTATGCTTTACCCCGTCATTATGTAGCGCTGGGAGCCTATCCTAGCTCAAAAAGTTGGCGAGGAGTGCATAAAACCTACCGCAAAGGAATGCGGGAATTTAATCACGATGTGTTTTCCCGATTGTATGTAGAAAAAGACAAAGCTAACTTTCAACTCCACACTTGGGAATATTTAATTGTAGAAGAACTAACGGGCTATGTTGTCAGCGAATCTTTACAAGGTTTAGAACATTTCCAAGACTTAGAAACCTATGGTTGCAAACTAGGCAAAGAAGGTTTTGCGGTAGTGACAGAAGTTTCTGAACTCATTGAGTTGAAATGCGAGACAGTTCAAGCTTATCCATCAACCATTGTACCGATGGAAGCCTTGTTGCAAAGCGGTCAATTTATCGGCGGCTGTGATATTTACAATCTCTACCGCTACCACTGGCAAACTAATGATGAAACAGATTCAGAAGAGGCAGGATTTTTAGATAATACTCGAACTCCTGTAGATGGATTTATTCCCTTTGTTACTGCCTATTACCCAAAACCTGGGGAGGATTTTCCAACTCTGGATTACTACACCGATGGGGAAATTTATATTCCCGTATCCCTTGTTAACTTGTTAAGAGGTGAAGTTAATGTCTAAGCAAAAACGCCAGCGCAGTTTCGATTTCGGTCGAGTATTTTTTCCAGACAAAACTAATCCTATTCCTGATGTAATTTACTTTCAGCCCCTTGGCAATCATGTTTGTAATGTCAGAAAGCTAGTCAAAGCTTGGAAAGTTGAGGATTTTCCAGGGATCACTGAAACTGAACGGGAAGAATCAAAAGCACGAGTTGATGAAGCTGCTAGAATTCACGACATTGGCAAACCGCCTAAATTTAAACTGGAGGCTAAAGCCACGAAAGAAGGTAAATTTAAAGAATATATTTACTCCTTCAAAGGGCATAGATTCTTAGCTGATAGTCCTGATATTTGGGCAAAGTATCTGGCTATAGGACATCACGATTTCTCTGTGGGTGATATTAGTCGTGATGCTTATAAATTGAAAAAAGAGTCACAAGAATATGAACAAATCTTGACAAGAGAACCTCTGACTTATGGCCGTGAACTGTACATCTTGGAAATGTGCGATCAGATTGAGGCAGAATTAGCTTGTCGGGTAATTGGAAATGATGAACAAGCAGAGTCTCGTGCATTCATGGATTATACCACGTTCAAATTAGACAATTCAACTTATCTGATAGATCCTTTTCCTTTTAATTTTCCTTTTAATAAGGACGAAATTTCCTTGTCTTTTGCCTATTGGTCACTGAAACTTAGTGAAGAGGACAAGAAAGAGCTAGGAAATTTGTTAGATAAGCCTCATAAGCTGGAAGATAAAATCAACAATATTGTCAAAGAATGGTGGCAATCTCATCAAGGAAAAGCTAAAAAAGAGCCTCATCAAGGAAAAGCTAAAGAAGAGAACCCAAAGAGGGTTGGTATTAAATCTCACTCATTAGTAGATAGTTCTCAGGATTGGAATTGCGAAACTGCGTATCAAGCACTCAGCAAAGGCAAGTATATTTCTAACCCCATGCAACAAGATGTCTGGGATGCGATCGCCAATCCCAACCCAGCATTTTTACTCAAAGCTCCCACTGGTTCTGGCAAAATGGAGGCTGTTCTATTTCCATGTTTAGCTAAAGGTTATCGCTTAATTTTACCTTTGCCATCCCGAAGTTTAGTAGAAGATCAGAAACAACGGATTGAGCGGTATATCAAGACATTTTCGGCCTTACCTGAAAATAAAGACCTGGAATTTTCGTTAGTAGTAGATACGGGTTCCCAAATGGAACGATTAATTTACCAAAACGGGGAGCGAGTCGAGCGTAAAATCAATTCTCGCCGTCATCTTTATAAAGGAGATGTCATTTTAACAACGCTGGACAAGTTTCTCTATCGCTATTTTGCTTTTGGAGACAAGCAAAAGTCATTTGTTTTTCCTTTGAGGATTCATCGGGATAAAACTCATAGTGAAAAAACTCTAATCTGTGTTGATGAAGCTCATAGCTATGACAATATATCTTTCACAAACTTTCATAGCTTGGTGCAGTCGCTTTATGAAGCGGGACGATCCATCGTCTTAATGACTGCTACAATGCCACAACAACATCTCGATCGCTTTGATTATCTGAAAGTAATTGATTACATCAATAATCTTGAAAATGTTAATTCCCTGCGCGAATTTCAGCAACAAAGCTATGAAACAAAAGCTTTTGAATGGCTGAATGAAGTTCAGCGCGATTCAACTAATCCTCTCCATTTCCAAACTCAAGTTGCTCAAATTGTTTTAAGAGAGTGGAAATCTAAATCTAACCGTCGCATTATTGCTGTAGTTGAAACTGTCACAGATGCAGTCGAAATTTACACGCAGGTTAAAAATGAGTTGGCGTTTAATACTGATACTCAAGGACAATTCTTGTTTCTTTATCATGGCCGCATTTCTGACATTCCAAAAGACTCAGAATTTTCGCGTTCGACTCGCTACAAAAACCTGAAAAATCGCGATGAAAACCATCTGCCTTATATTTTGATAACTACCAGTGCGATCGAAGTTGGGTGCGATTTGAATAGTGAGGTCTTAATTTCTGAAATGTGTCCGCCAGAAAACCTGATTCAGAGGGCTGGACGCTGCAATCGTCGAGGTAATGTTCCAAATGCTAAGGTGATATTGGTGGGGAATACTATCCAAGAATTTGCTAATACGCTGGATGAATCTGGATGGGAAACTTATACAGAGACTCTACAAAAGCTAACTGATTTTAACACTGCGAAAATTTCTGAATGTATTTTGCGATCGCAACAAGTTGATGACTACCGAGTAGTCGAATTATTCTCCATGCTTCATGACTATGTTTACAGTGCCGACTTAGCTTGTCAACCGGCTCACGAAAAAGGGTTAGTCGTTACTCGAAGTTGGACACCATCCGCAACATTAGTTTATGACGATGGAACTCATGGCGACAAAATTGAGAATATGCCTCAAGTGACAGTGCCAATTGACCGTTTAACCATCAAAAAAGATAAGAGTAATCAGTATGCCAATACTCATGTTTATGAACGCTACTATGACCAAGAAAAGACATCATGGGAAAGGCGTGATTTACGCTGGGGCTTTGCCTATCAAAAAGATATTATCATCAAAATACATCGAAGTAATGATGGTGCATCCATGCTAGATGGGAATCCAGAATATTCCTATGAGCCAGAACTAGGTTTTGTGAAACTTCCAGGAGTTTTCATCAAGCTGAAAACAAATGGGTTTGATGAAAAATTATTATATCAGTATGGCAACACGGCTCAGAAAAAATCAGTAATTATTACCTACACCAAGGCATTAGAGGAGACGACTTAACAGAGCGATCGCACCTTAATCAACACAACCAACCATAACCATCATGCCGCACAGTCTCATCCTCAACCTTCTTCCCATCGCCCCAATTCCCCCCGGATACCTCACGGGAAGACACCTGCACGCCCTGTTTCTCACCCTCGTGAGCTCCGTTGACAAACAACTCGGCGATCGCCTCCACGATGCCACAGCCGACAAATCCTTCACCCTCAGCCCTTTGCAAACTAAAAAATGCCCTTTCAAAAAACACCATTCCCTCCAATGGGAACACACAGAACCAATTCCAGAACACTCTCTCTGTTGGTGGCGAATTAGTCTGCTGGATGACACTTTATTTGGCAAATTAACTCACCTTTGGCTGAATCTCAATCCATCCCGTCCGTGGCATCTTGGCCCGGCGGATTTGATGATTACGAAGATTCTCGGAACACCTCAAGTAGATCAACCTTGGGCGAATGCTTGTACTTACTCTCAACTTTACGAACAAGCTTCGGAAACTAATCGCTTAATTGCCTTCAGTTTTGCGACGCCTACTACCTTTCGACAGGGGAAGTTCGATTCGGTGATTCCTACTAGAGATTGCGTTTTTAATAGTCTACTGAGTCGCTGGAATAAGTACAGCGGGATTGAGATTCCTAATTTGCCATTGGATGCACTTTTTTCAACTTTTGTCAATATCAAAACTGAAAGATTGACTAACTATGAAAGCAATTTTGTGGGCATGGTTGGGGAGGTTAGTTATCGGATTTTGGGTGATGTGGAGCCTTTGGTGATTAAGCAAATTAATGCTTTGGCGGATTTTGCTCTTTACTGCGGGGTTGGGAGGAAAACTCCGATGGGGATGGGGATGACTCGACGGATTGTTGTTAATAAGAGTTGAACCGATTTTGAGGGCGGGCAAGATGCCGGATGTCCAGGGCGGGCAAGATGCCCACCCCACAATAATACTAAACTCTTGTGGAACAGGCATCTTGCCTGTTGCTAATTATGGATGTCCAGGGCGGGCTGCCCACCCCACAATAATACTAAACTCTTGTGGAACAGGCATCTTGCCTGTTGCTAATTATGGATGTCCAGGGCGGGCAAGATGCCCACCCCACAATAACACTAAACTCTTGTGGAACAGGCATCTTGCCTGTTGCTAATTCCCAATTTTGAGGGCGGGCAAGATGCCCACCCCACAATAACACTAAACTCTTGTGGAACAGGCATCTTGCCTGTTGCTAATTTCAATTACTAATCTCCTACAAACTATCAAAATTATGAACGATTTTGATTACATTTCGATCGCACTTTTGAACCAATACTCTTACTGTCCCCACCGCTGCTGGCGAATGTCTTGCGCGGGGGAATTCACGGATAACCAGTATACCATCGAAGGGACGAGTTTGCACGATCGCGTTCACACTCTCAGTCAAATCAACCGCGATGAGACTTGGCAGGTGCGGGCGATTTGGCTGAAGTCTGAAAGGTATATGCTGATTGGGAAATCCGACTTGATTGAATCAACCGATGGTGAGTTGTATCCCGTTGAGTACAAGCGGGGGCGCAAGGGCGAATGGGATAACGATGAGTTGCAGGTTTGCGCTCAAGCCCTTTGTTTGGAGGAGATGACGGGGAAAAGTATTGCGACTGGATATGTGTATTACGCGCTGTCGCATCAACGGCAATTAGTGGAGATTTCTGAGGGGTTGAGACAGGAGACGATCGCCACTATCAACGCTATCCAAATTTTACTGCAAACTGGCAAAATTCCTCCAGCGCATTATAGCAAACGCTGTCAGGGTTGCAGCCTTTATCAGCAATGTTTGCCTCAAGCTGCTGAGAGAGTTCTGCGCTATCAAGAAGCTAATTAAACGTCGTTTTTTGGAGTCGATCATGGGAACACTTTATATCAATCAAGATGATGTGTTTATCGGCAAAACAGATGAACGCCTCAATGTCAAAGCAAAAAATCAAACGTTACAAGATGTGCCTTTGATTCATTTAGATGGAGTGGTGATTGTGGGACGGGCGACTATTTCCCCGGCTGCGGTTGCAGAATTGCTTCAGCGGAAAATTCCTCTGACTTTTATCACCGATACTGGTCACTATTTGGGTAAGCTGGAACCGGAATTAAGTAAAAACATTTTCGTTCGGAATGCTCAGTGGAAAGCGGCGGGGGAAACTCCGCAAGCTATTCATGTTGTCCAGGGTTTTATTCGGGGAAAATTGAAGAACTATCGCACCAGTTTATCTCAAACTCAGCGGGAACATTCGGAACTAAATTTAAGTTCGGCAATTATGCAGATTTCAAATGCGATCGCCAAACTTGACAAAACTGACAACATTAACTCTTTGCGCGGACACGAAGGTGCTGGGAGTGCGGCGTATTTCGGAGTTTTCAACCAATTAATTCGGGCGGAAGGCTTTGTGTTTAAACCCCGACACCGCCCTGCTACCGATCCGGTGAATTCTTTGATGAATTTTGCTTACACGTTGCTACGTCACGATGTCCAAAGCGCGATTAATATTGTGGGATTTGACCCTTATTTAGGATACCTTCATACCCAGCGCTACGGCCGCGTGGGTTTAGCGTTTGATTTGATGGAAGAGTTCCGCCCGTTGGTGGCTGACAGTGTAATTCTCAACGCGATTAACCGCCGGATTCTGACGCCGAATGATTTTACTGTGGAACCGCTGAGTAATGTGATGCGACTGTCGGAAACGGGACGGAAAGAGTTTTTGAGGTTGTATGAAAAGAAAAAGCAGTCTGAGTTTAAGCATCCGGTTTTGAAACGCAAGTGCACTTATCGAGAGGCTTTTGAGATTCAGGGGCGGCTGTTGGCGAAATATTTGATGGGCGAGATTGACAAATATCCACCTTTAGTTTTGTACTAGATATGCACATTCTGATTTCTTACGATATTTCGGAAGACAAGCGCCGGACAAAGATTCACAAAATGCTGAAGTCTTATGGGCAGTGGATGCAGTACAGTGTATTCGAGTGTGCCGATTTGACTGAGACGCAATACGCTAAATTGCGATCGCGCCTGAACAAAGTCATCAAACCAAACGAAGACAGTATTATGTTTTTTCCGCTGTGCGCGTGCTGTCAGGGTAAGATTGAACGTATTGGTGGGGTTGTTCCTGCCGATCGCACAATATTTTTTGCCTAGTTTCCGTGAACCAGTAGGTGTTAAAATAGGGGTATCAAATTTTTTGGCTGAAACTGATGTGCAGCAAGAGTTTGATGCCCCTAGTCTCAAAAAACGATTCACGGAAAATCTGAAAGCTTTACAGGATAACGTCTTTGGGGTGAGTATGAAAAATTGGGGATTGACAAGCCTAGGGCTGGAATGGTACTTTTGTTTTAGATTCACGGAACTGCACCTTGAAAACCAAATACACCAAGGCTTCTGGAGCGGGCGGCCGGAAAATACCTAAAACCCTATCAGGGATTGAAACATTCTCGTCGCGGATGTAGAGACGGATCTTCGGTGCCGGAAAATACCTAAAACCCTATCAGGGATTGAAACACCGTTCAGAACACAATCTTTTTCAACAACACATCAGGGCCGGAAAATACCTAAAACCCTATCAGGGATTGAAACTTTGCACAGAGAGACAAAGACATCGATTTTTTCGCCGGAAAATACCTAAAACCCTATCAGGGATTGAAACTTGGTTTGGTCACAGGAGCTGCCCAAAGCCGAGGTCGGCTCATGAGCCGGAAAATACCTAAAACCCTATCAGGGATTGAAACTTGTTTGTTGACATCAATTCTTTGCTGTGTTAAAGCCGGAAAATACCTAAAACCCTATCAGGGATTGAAACAACCGTCCGATCGAAGCGAGGAACTGATTCCCTCCCTGGCCGGAAAATACCTAAAACCCTATCAGGGATTGAAACAAAGCAATCGGCATATTTACCTACCTAAATTAAAGCCGGAAAATACCTAAAACCCTATCAGGGATTGAAACTGAGTGCCAGGCTGGGATCTTTCGTCAGGGGAAGGCCGGAAAATACCTAAAACCCTATCAGGGATTGAAACAATCAATGAATTCTCGCTCAACAAAACTGCTCAGAGCCGGAAAATACCTAAAACCCTATCAGGGATTGAAACTCGGGTAAACCAACGTAAAGCCAAAAACGCTTACCTTGCCGGAAAATACCTAAAACCCTATCAGGGATTGAAACATACCTATCGGGTAGGTGTAAGGAACCAAAACCTTGTGCCGGAAAATACCTAAAACCCTATCAGGGATTGAAACAGGATATCTTATCTAAATTGGTATATCTTATGCGTGAGCCGGAAAATACCTAAAACCCTATCAGGGATTGAAACCAGGGGTTCCTCCATGCCGAAGCTGTTCAATTATGTCATTTACGCCGGAAAATACCTATTTCCCCATCTAGGGCTTGAAACGCCCAAATTACAAAATTATTGGCTCAAAAATAGACTTCTCCTCACTCCTTTTATCCCCTCCCATAACCTCAAGTAGCCGATCGACCGATCGCCCCCAACTAAAATTATCAGCCACAAAACCCGGGTCCGCAACCCGAGCTCTCGCGGCAATTCCAGGCTGCTCGATCGCCCGCTGCATCAAATCAGTCAAATGTTCCCACTCCGGAGCTAACATAAATAAGGTTTCTCCCTCAATTACCACAGCCGTCAATTTACTCTCGATTCGCAGTGCAAAGTCCGATCGAGTAAAATCATCAGTCGGCCCGCCCTCCGTACAAATCACCGGCAAACCGCAAGCCACAGCTTCCAACACCGGCAGATTAAAACCTTCCGCCAAATAAGCAGAAACATAAACATCTGCTGCTTGGTAAATCTCCGCTATTTGAGCAAAAGATAGCTGGCTCCCAGTATAAATTAATCTCGGTAAAACCCTCGCTCTTTCAGCATCGTTGAGCACAACTCGGCAGGCTTCAGCAATCTCGTCTCTAGACGGATAAAGCAATTCTGAACCTTTCAAAACTAATCTCGCATCTGGATATTTGTCAACTACCGCCGCGAAGGCTTTTAATAAAGGACGAATCCCTTTGCGATCGGTTTGTCCTCCGATGTTTAAAAATATAAAATAGTTTGACCAACCGAAGCTTTCGCGCAGCAATTGACGCCGATCGCCCGAAACAGGATAATAAATATGAGGATCGACTCCCAAAGGTACAACCGCAATTCGATCGCCCTCAACTCCGCTACGAATTAAGCCCGCTTTTGACCACGCCGAAGGTGTAATAATTTTTACTTCTGAATTAACCGGAGTTTGGGCGATCGACTTAACGCCGATCGCCTGCAATACTGTACTGGTAATAATCCCCCATTCTGTCGCTGCAAATACCCAAGTTTCGGTGCTGCTGGATGCTGCAAAGTCCCACGGGCAGTGCATTCGCAGCGTCACGTCGGCTGACTGATTTTCCCGAGGGCTCGGAATGCTGCGGAGTAATCGGTCATTCGGGCGATCGAACAAACTAACTTTTGTCTCCCAAGCTGCGTCTACGTAGGGCGTATCCCGGTGAAAAAGCTCAATTTGTCCTGGAGGGCGATGGCTTACGCCCCGGCTTACGCCTACGAGCATTTCTAATAGTTGAAATTGATTGAATACGCAATAGGAATGACAAATAAAACGCCAGCATTCAACAATAATTTGCAATTCAAAACTCCGATCTAAGAATTTAAAATTCTAGCAGAAGAAAGTTCGGCTAACGAGCAATGTACGGGATGTAATATCATATCAATTCCGGCTGCACCGGAATAATATAGAGGAGACGGCAGTGCCGTCTCCCTACAATTGATCGTAGGGACACGGCACTGCCGTCTCCTCCGTCTCCTCCATTTATATCATTCCGATGCAAACGGATTTAATATTACCCAAAATCAGGAAACGGCACTGCCGTTTCCCTACAATTAATCGTGGTAGGGAAACGGCATTGCCGTCTCCTCCTCGCCCGAGGATAATCGATCATTTTGGAGTAGGGAAACGGCATTGCCGTCTCCTCCGTTACTTGGGACACCCAATGCCCAATGTCCAATTCCCAATGCCCAATTCCCTACTTCATCACTTGCCAATCCATAATCCGCCATTGTCCCTCTTGGCGGATCAAGTCGTAGCGAATGCGGAGGTTTTCGTTGCGGGAAGTAACTAACTGTTCGCGATCGAAGGTTTCGGCTTTTTCGCTGACTTGGGCTTCTACTTCGGCGCGATCGGGATTAGTCGGATTTGTCTTAACTCCTTTAACTTCTAGCTTGTGCACGTAACGCTGGTGGGCGTTGTTTTTCTGTTGGGCATCTGCCATCAATTGCCAGCGAGACAAAGCCGGTTCTGTGAGAACTTTCTGTAATTCTTCGACAGCGTGATTGGGGCCCAAAGCCGCTGCTTTCGCCGACAGCCAGTCTTGAACTATTTGTTTGGCTCCTTCTTCCGTCATTGCTCCCGACACTGGGGCGGGGGCGGGGGCGCCAGGCTCTGGGGCAGGGGCTAGTGCGGGGATTTCTATGGGCGGTGCATCGAGGCTGACGCGGGCTTGTTCTCCTTGGAGAGATGGGCCTGAGAGGGCTTGCAAGGCACTCAAAAACAGACTGAGTATTAACCACAGAATTAACAGGCTCAGGACGGCTGCGACGACAAGCAGAGCCAGCTTGTTTGGTGGCAGGGACTTGACTTGGGCCCCAATTTGGGCTGCTAGGGTGCGCGCCCGATCGGCAAAAGAACCTGTTAACCCCTGGCCGATCGCTCCGCTGCGCCGGCTCGAACTCGGGTTCCTGCGCGGTTTGGAGGTCGAGGCCGCAGGCCGTCCCGCCGTAGCTGTCGGGAGAGAGACGGCCGCCGCAGCCCCAATTCCTGCCGCCGTTGCCTGATATTTCGGCGCTGAAGCTGCGCTGGATCTGTCAGTCGGTACGGGGGTCAAGGTGAGACTACTGGCTGCCTGTTTGGCGGCGGGAGGCTGTGGAGGTGCAGGCGGGCGATCGCCGGGTGGTTGCAGTTTCCCCTGAGGTTTGCCCGATCTCGGTTGCACGACGACCCATTCGTTGGCGGTTTCGGCATCCGAGGGCAAAGCTTCTAGGTAAGCTTGGACTTTCGGATCGGCAAAATAATCTTTCAAAGAGACTGACTGGTTTGCCAAGTCGCGGAAGTGAGGAAACACTTCTTCTTGCAGCCAGTGTTCGGCGTACAAGCAGAGTCCTGGCAACAAATCGGGAGAATCTTGGGAATGTTCGCGAATGAACGCGAGGGGTTCTTTTTCCGAACTGAGTTCGAGAGATCTGCTGGCTTCTTCTGTCTGGCCCAGCAGCAGCGAACACACAGCTTTTTCGAGGTGAACGTCTTGGCGGCGGCCGAGCTGCATCAGCATCAGCTTGGCGCGGCGGATCATCGAAGGCTGTCTGGCGGCAAATCCTTGGGCTAACAGAGTGTAGACCGAGAGGTAAGTGGCCACTGCGGAGGGGCGGCCGGCTTCAGCTTCAAATAGGGTCTGCTGCTCGCTACTGGTTAGGTGTTTGCGGAGTTGCTGGACGAAGCGGAGGAAGTCTTCTATTCCTAAACCCGATCGATCGTCCCCCGAGCCATCGATGCCGCCCCGTTCCTCCAGCATTTCTCGCAGGATTTGCAGTCCCTGGCGGCGCTCGGAGACTTTTTCTTCGGGGAGCGATAGTAATTCTAAAATGTTGTACGGACGGAGTTTGTATATATCGGTTTGCATTTCACCCCTCACGCTTGGAAATAAGCTTTCGCGCAGCAGCAGTTCTTGACCTGCGTCTAGTGATTTTGCCGCATTTTGGTATTGACCTTGCTGCCACTGTTCGCGGCCGAGTTCTAGGCAGGCCAGGGCTACGGTTAAAACGATATCGGGCCGCACGAGCTGCGGGTCGCCGAAGCGGCCTTCGTCGATCGCGATGCTGCCATTGTTGAGATACGGGCGCCCCAGCTTCTGTACGAGTTCGTATTCCCCCAGTTCTTGCAGTACGAGCAGGGCTCCTACGAATTGGTTGTCATCGATTTCAATACTTGGAGTGTGGGGGTCAGGAGCAGCGTCTAAAGCCTTAGACTCTGCCGCAACGGTTTCTCCTGCATCTTGCAGGACTGTGGCCGGCCCAGTAGAGGTTTTCGACCTCTGCTTGGCCGCCATGGCTGCTTCCGACTCTCGATCGTAAGTTTTGGCTAAAAAACTGACATCATAAGCTTTGCGCCCGTCTGAGTCTGACAGAACGGCGCAGGCTTCATCGATCAGTTGTTTGCGGGCGACGATCGCAACTTCGGAATACTCCCGGCGTGGAAGCTGTAAAGTGCGATCGCGGTGAGCCTGCTGCAACTGTTCGGCAGTAGCTTGAATCGGTAGACCCAAAATACGGTAGTAATCTAGTGGAATGAGCACTGTCCACTTCCCCAAAGCGCTAGCAACTGAATTAGCCTATCTTAGGTGATGCTCTCACATCAAATCTCAAAAATATGATTTTGATGTGAGCTTCTGAGTCCTGTTAAGGATATCGAGAACTTCCTTCAAGGTACTCCGACTGTTTCCCTCTACGGCGTTTTAGAGTGAGGTTCGCATCCTGCCCCACTTTGAACAAGACCGATCTTAAGTTTTAGACACAACCGCAGCGGGTCGATGTGGCAGTTGGCTCTCCCTATTTTGGCAAATTTCCCATACTAAGCTCATTTTAACAATGCTTGTAACTGCTGCTGGGAAAATGTTCGCCCATTTTATGCTGCGGTTGTGTCCTCTGTCGGTTTACATTTAGATGTTTAGGCAGCCGATCGGGTATTAATTTTTTATGGAACGGACTCTACCAGTTTTTGACGCACAAAGCGTAACTATTTCTCGGGATGAGGGCTTGATGCTCTACGAGGATATGGTTTTGGGGCGCTTTTTTGAGGACAAGTGTGCTGAGATGTACTACCGGGGCAAAATGTTTGGTTTTGTCCACTTGTACAACGGCCAAGAAGCCGTGTCTACTGGGGTGATTCGATCGATGCGCCGCGATAGTACGGATTACGTCAGCAGCACCTACCGCGATCACGTTCACGCTTTGAGCGCGGGCGTACCGGCGCGGGAAGTAATGGCGGAGTTGTTCGGAAAGGAAACCGGTTGCTCGAAGGGCCGCGGCGGTTCGATGCATATGTTTTCGGCAGAACATCGGCTGTTGGGAGGCTATGCTTTTGTGGCTGAGGGGATTCCTGTAGCTACGGGGGCGGCTTTTCAATCGAAGTACCGGCGCGAAGCTTTGGGAGATGAAAGTTCCGATGGCGTGACTGCTTGTTTTTTTGGCGATGGTGCGGCAAATAACGGGCAGTTTTTCGAGTGTTTGAACATGGCGGCTTTGTGGAAATTGCCGATTCTTTATGTTGTGGAAAACAACAAATGGGCGATCGGCATGGCCCACGAGCGAGCTACTTCTGACCCGATGATTTTCAAGAAAGCTCATGCTTTTGGCATGGCTGGAGTTGAGGTTGACGGGATGGATGTTTTGGCGGTGCGGGAAGTCGCGAAGGAAGCTGTAGCGCGGGCGCGGGCCGGCGAAGGGCCGACTGTGATCGAGGCTTTGACTTATCGTTTTCGCGGACATTCTTTGGCAGATCCTGACGAATTGCGCTCTAAGGAAGAGAAGGAATATTGGTTCCCGCGCGATCCGATTAAGAAGTTGGCTGCTGATTTGATCGATCGCACTTTGGCGACTGCTGAGGAATTAAAGGCGATCGACAAAAAGATCGAAGCTGTAATTGATGATGCGGTAGAGTTTGCGGAGAAAAGCCCCGAACCCGATCCGAGCGAATTGTATCGGTATATCTATGCTGAAGATGAATAGTCTTTAGACATATTTAGCCGAATGTTGTTGCAGCCTACAGGTTAAGACCTGGAGCATCCCATTTTTGCAAATATACTCGTAGGGGCGAAGCATTTCGGCAGTAAATCTCTGGTTATTACTAATAAATTGTCTGCCGAAATGCTTCGCCCTTACAAAATTGAGATGTACCCTTAAAACCTGTGGCTGCACAAATTTCAAGCTAGAATCAAAGGTAGACTTTGTAGACGAAAGAGAGGCGATTTTTATGATAAATTGCGATCGAATTCAAATCAGCAAAAATATGGGCGCAGTTCGAGTCAAAGTTAAGCTAACGAATGCCATTGATGAAGAGTTAGTCAAGAGAGGATTGCTCAATCCAAATCTGTTGCGCGTGTATGAAGCAGAAGCACTGATAGATAGTGGTGCAGTACGCACAGCAATTCCCCTAGAAGTCTGCGAACACCTCGGCTTAAGAATTCGGAGTCAAGAAATAGCCAAATATGCTGATGGCAGACAAGAAACTGTGGGATTGACCGGGCCTATTCTGATTGAACTGGAAGGACGCGAGACGATTGAGGCAGCAATGGTTTTAGGGGATATGGTGCTAATCGGTCAAACTGTGTTAGAAACATTAGATTTGCTGGTAGATTGCAAGAATCAGCGTCTAGTTCCCAATCCCGAAAATCCCGAAAGACCTGTATTGAGAGTTTAAGACTAAATCCAGAGGACAGGGCTTGGCCTTTGTCCCTACAATTAATCGGGGTAGGGAAACGGCACTGCCGTGTCCTGATTGTGGGTAATTATTAATTCCGATGTACCGGATTTGATATAACTCGATAATTAATTCGTGTATCCGTATCAAAATCCGCGTCGTGCTTTGCTTCGGCTATATTTCCAGCGGCACCGGGCGCAACCTGCCTGCTACTTCTACACTCGACCAATTCGCATCGAATGTCAAATTTTCCAACTTTCCATCGCTGGAAATTACAAACGTATCCTCAATTTTTGCTCCAGACAAACTCGGATTCCAAGCCACAGCCGTATTCTCTGTTAAAATATCTGAAGTAGCCGGATTCGCCACAATTTCCCGCGCCAAATATCCCGTAGTTCCACCTTGATGGTGTTCCCGAATTGCTTGAGGATATCCGTGCTGTTCGTAAGCAGTTTTTAGTGTCTCGTAAACAGCATTAAGCAATACTCCCGGGCGGCACGAATCTAAACCAGCAGCTTCAATTTCTCTAACTTGTCGGTGCAATTCTGAATGCTGTTTTTCCAGAGAACCAAAACAGACAAATCTGGTTAAATTGGCATACAAACCGCCTCCCCTAGCGCAAAATACTAGCATTGCTTGTCGCCCAATTTTTTCGGCGGTGGCGGTGGCGTGGCGGTACAGCGGCAAACGCCTTTCTCCAGCAACTAATGTCAGGGCTGGATGCAAGCCTCTAGCCCACAATGCCTCTGCACCGGCACCCGCTAGCTGATATTCTGTCCATGTTGGTTTGGCTGCTGAAAGTACCTCTGTCATTGCTTCGCTGGCTAAACTTCCGACTCGCCGATAGCGCTCTAATTCGCTTGACATTATTGTCTGTTTGCGGGATTGTAAAGATGCGATTATTGGCGTTTCTTGGGAATTTGGTCGATCGCACATCACGTTACCGCCCGCAGTGATTTCTTTGACAAAACTCTCGCGCTGTGCAACATCCGCCCAAGGATAGATGTGCATTTGAAAATTTGCGGGAAGTTCTTCATCTTGCAAGCGTTGAGCTTCGATTTCATCTGTCAGCACAAAAGCGTTTTCGGCGGTAATTAATATTTCTGCAACTCCGGTTTCTGCGGTTAGCAATACTGTATTGGAACCGCCCGCTGTGGCCCAGGCAAACCAATCCGTGCCGCGCAACCGCAGGGCGATCGCTCTGGTTTCGGTTAAGGTTTTGCGGATGAATTCGAGTTTGCGATCGACTTCTGGATTTAATGAGTTTATCATAGATGAAAGTTCGGCAGCGGATTGTGTAACGGATATAATATCATGTCTGGTCGATTAACCGCAATCTTGTAGGGGCGGGTTTACTAACAATAATTGCCTAAAAACGCTCGTCTCCTAAACCCGCCCCTCTCCACGGTAAATCTCTAAAATCTAAAATCTAAAATCTAAAATAGATTTACAGCTACTGCTTGCAATTCTTTGGCTTTTTCTTCAGGTAATGCGTCGTTGGCAAACATTCCGGCGGCGAGTTCGGTTCCTGCTAGATATTTTAGCCGATCGCTCGATCGATAGGGCGGATAAAATTCAGCGTGCAAATGCGCCTCTGGATGCGGATTCCCGTCTGTCGGCCCTTGAAACCAAGCCATCAAATAAGGGAATTGGCGCTGCCACAAACCGTCGTATTTAAGGGTGACTGTTTTTAAGGCTTTAGCGAGGGATTGACGCTGTTTTTCCGTCAAATCGATAAATGTGGCAGCGGGAGTTATGGGCGCAATCCAAACTTCGTAAGGGTAGCGGGCGCAAGCGGGCACAAAGGCGATCGCCTCTTCATCTAAATAAAGAATTCGCTGTTTGTCAGCAATCTCTTTTTGAATCAAATCTTGGAGCAAACCGGAACTGTTTTTTTGATAGTAAACCGACTGACATTCTAACATCCGGGCCGGCACCGGTGGCACGAAGGGATAAGCGTAAATTTGACCGTGGGGATGGTGCAAAGTCACTCCAACTTCGACGCCGCGATTTTCAAAAGGCAAGACGTATTGAATTTCTGGATTGCTGCCGATAACTGAAGTGCGATCGGCCCATACTTCTAACAGCAATTCTAAGTGAGATAATTCTAAAGAACCGAGGGAAGCCAGCGGATCTTGAGTGAAAACAACGACTTCGCAAATGCCCTTAGCAGGCAAAGTTTCGACAATATTTGCAGGTGCGTTTTTTGCCTGAAAAGTCATCGAGGGAAAGCGGTTGTCAAAAACAGCTACATCGTAATCTCCAGGTGGCAATTCTGTCGGGAATTTGGGATTAATTGTCGCAGCCAGCGGGTTGTATTCCGGCGGCGGCATGAAAGTTCTTCCCTGACGGTGGCTGGCGTATGCTACCCATTCCCCCCGCAAAGGATGCCAGCGAAAGTGCGGGTTTGCCTGTACGGGTTCATTGCTGGGACTTACGGCCGCGATTCCTTCTGGGATTGGGTAGCGGCTGTAGAGTGTCAGTGGGCGGCCGTCTGGTTTTCGCAATATTTGGGAGTGCATTTTGGTTGGGGCGGGCGATCGGTTTTCAGGGATTTTAGGAGTATAACTTTGTGCTTTGAGAATTCGCCCCTATCTAAAGTCGCAAATTATGTTAAAAAGATACTCGGCGGTTGAAACCGCGTCTACACAAACTTTCGTCCGCCTTCGCGGACTGAAGAATAAAGGGGTATTTAAGTATGATTTGGTATGATGCGTGCGATCGCATTTTCCTTAGTTTGCACCATTGCCATTGATATCAAACTTTTCTATAATGGGAATTTCTGAAGTTGAGGAGGCTACTATTCGCAGATTGATATCAACTATGATTTGATTTTTATCAAGAACTACATTTGCTTTTTTTATTATAATTTTTGCCGATAAACAATCGCCTGATTCAGGTTCGGGAGACGACTGAGTTTTATATCCTGCGTCCTCCAGCCATTCACAAATCTTCCTCCAGTTTTCTACCTTTTCATCAGCTTTGCCTACAAGATTTTTGACATATTGGTATAAAGTATTACAGAAATCTACGGCAATCCCTTTGGGGTTTTTACTGAGCGTTTCGGCAATTTCGGTGGGACTGTGACCGCAGAGTAGGCCCCGTAGATGTTGTTTCTCTGTGGGCGTGAGACGCTTGCCTTTGGCGGATGCGAGGTCTGTATAAAGGGTTTCTAAGTCCCAGTCGCGGGCAGCTTCGGGGAAGCGATCGTTAGAGGATGCCATTGGAGGGGATAGGTTTTTGGAGTTTTCCTAATCAAATTCTAACACAATTTCTAATGCTTATTAGTTTCTCAGCTAATGTTGGTTAAGTTATATTAAAAAGTACAGGTTAATTCTCGATCTTTAGCTGTCACGGGAAGACTCACTTCTTGCGGGGTGTCGTTCCAGGCCATGAATGGACATTTTAATTAAAAGAGTGGGGTATCGTAAAATGGATGAATTTGTTAGAAAAGCTGCGGCATTGGGATTACCCGCAATTATGCTGGTAATTGTGATGGGAACTACAGGTTTAGCAGGTGCGGCTGCAATTACAGCAGCTTTAGCAGCGTTAGGTGGCCCAGCAGGTATGTTAGGCGGAATCGCAATGCTTGGAATGATAGGTTTAGCTACAGAAATGTTGTCTAAGTATGGTCTTGAAGCAGTGCTAATTGGGATTTACAGACAGCGCCTTCAAAACGGAGAATCAAGATCGCGTCTGTGTGGAGAAATTCGGAATTTACCTCTCTCTGGGGACATGAAACGCAAACTTGAGGAAGATTTGGGCCGTTAATAGATAGGTAGAATTAGGCTTCGCAAACCATCTCTTTCTAAATACGAACAGGATTTACGCACCAGCTCTATCTGTAGGTGGACAATGCCTCCTTACCGCTACAAAACGAAGTTATAAAAATGCGACCGCTCAACTAAAAGAGGAGGAACCATTGATTAAGTTTATTGGGCAAGTCGAACTGCGTAACTCTCGCCGAGTCTACTACCTAGAGGATTATTACCGAGTAGAGCAAATCAACCCTAATCGGGAACAAGTGACTTACTCTTACGACATTCCTGACAAAGCTGTGGAGTATCTATACAACAAACTTAAGGGTTGTAAAGTTACACCAAAAGATGCTGCTACCGTTCTCCAGCCAGTCGCTAAAAACTTGAATCTTCCCTATAACTCGGGTCATAAAATTGACTACTATGCTCAGGAAGCATTAGTGGTACTTGTGGCATTAGAGGCCTCCACAAAAAGAATGATCCAATAGCTATGTGGGTTTAGCGAAAATTTCCACAAACCATTTGTGAAGATTGGGCAGACGATTTATCTGGG
>NZ_JAEQDD010000044.1:0-61380 GCF_020737885.1 Microcoleus sp. PH2017_34_RAT_O_A
GTGGCACCACTCCGATTCCATCCCGAACTCGGTTGTTAAACGCTGCGGTGGCGAAGATATTTGGCGGGTCACTGCCTGAGAAAATAGCTCGATGCCTGGTTTATTTTACATAACTCCAGATCCTTTCTGAATACCAGATTGGGGCTTGTGTTTTTTTGTAGTGTTAAGGGGCCGTGCGCATTCGGAAAGAGAGAGAATGAAGGTCACTATCACAGACAAAAACCAATTATCCGGACATAATATCAGAGTTTATTTGAGCAATTTCTCTGGCGAGCGATCGCACTGTTGGGAATCCCTTCCTCCTCCAAAAAGAGTGAATGGTTTGGGTATTGATATTCAACTGTCGCGCGATCTCGCTTAGTTTTTCTGGCGACTGGTGCAAAAACATTTTTTTAGCAATAATTTGACAGTTGCAGTCGGGACGATTTTTAGGATAACACTTTCGCAGTTTAGCTTCGGGATCTCGATTAATGTATTGCGCGATCTTTCGTGCTAAACTTTTGTTTTCCTCAGCTTCAAGCGGTTCGATATAAGCGTCAATACTGCCCAAACATGGGTGGTAAAATTGGCTGCGTTCTCTAACATCTAGGGAAACCATATTTTTGGGTTTTGCAGCGTATAAATCTCTAATTCGATACCGGAGATTACCGTTAATCCAAGTCACGAAACTGTCTCGAATCGGAGAACTGCGGGGATGAAAATTGTGAAGGTTATTGTCTAACCATTCCCAAGTTTTATTTACCGCTTCTAAATAATAGGGA
The DNA here is from genome assembly GCF_020737885.1 of Microcoleus sp. PH2017_34_RAT_O_A. Classification (NCBI taxonomy): domain Bacteria; kingdom Bacillati; phylum Cyanobacteriota; class Cyanophyceae; order Oscillatoriales; family Microcoleaceae; genus Microcoleus; species Microcoleus sp. PH2017_34_RAT_O_A. Next base: position 762 of record NZ_JAEQDD010000044.1, read on the forward strand.
TGAGAACTTTTTGACAATTTTGGCAAGCGTTGCACTTTCAGCAACAATCGCTCCATTGATTTTCGACGCTGCAAACTATCGCGAGGTTGCGAGCAAATAGTTAAAATGAGTTGACATAGTTGTTCATCTTGGGGAGTGCGATCGGAATATTGTTCTAGTGCTGCTGTCAATTTACTTATGCGCTCCATCACAGTCCTCCTAGTAAACGAACCTCTATTTAAGGTTGTCAAAAATCAGGGCTAAGTTGCCAAGGATTTAAGATGATTTCATACAAGCGATCGCTTGTATGAAATCTTGGGCGATCGCTCTTTTACCTTCGATATTAATGGTGAGAAGAAATCAAGAAACTCAACATCAGACAAATTTGAAATCAACTCTTCCCGTTCGGGCAGTTAAGCTCAAGTCTGTTACCCCCTGAACAATACCAATCCTATCTGCGTTTTTCAAGGAAATTATGGTATCAGAACCCTGACGGATTAACTGATAGTCGTTAGCGCTTCCTTTGAGTTGGATGTAGTCATCTCGAGTTGAATAATCTGTAATAATTGCATTACCGTCACCTTGATAGAAAACTCCTTGTCGTGCATTGCCAAGTACAAAAGTATCTGCACCAGCTCCACCCGTTAAAGTGTCAAATTCGCGACTGACATAACTGGCATAGCCGTCAAGGTAATCATTTCCATTGCCGCCAATGAGGGAATCATTGCCCGCTTCGCCGTACAGGCTATCATTGCCACCCAAACCGATTAAAGTATCGTTGCCGGCTCCTCCACTAATGCGATCGTCCCCTTCTGTGCCCCTTTTTGTGTTTACAGGAACACCGCCACCATTTTTCGACTCCGAGTAGGCTTGAAGTGGACTCATTGTATTGGTTAGAACAAAATTCCGACTTCCTTTTGTTTGATAGGGAATTCCACCAATAATACTAGAATCAAAAGGTGAAGTTTGAACCTCTATGTGGAGATGAGTGTTCCCACTTTGGTTTTTCACTGTACCGATCGCATCTCCAATATTCACAGAATCTCCAGCTTTCTTGCTGGTTTGGATGTGACCATATATCCAGCGCTTTCCATCATTACCTTCTACAGTCACAAATTGCCCAGTTGCACCATAAGATACAACATTAATGATTTTTCCCGGAACTACCGCTGAGACATTTATGTTCGCACCAACTGCATAATCAATCCCAGCGTGGGAGACATTATTACCATTGTAGGGATTGCCATTAGCACCGCTGTATTCGTAGGCATAACCAGCACTCATTGGGGCGGAGAATCCAACCAGTTTTTGAGACAATTCCCTAGAGAGTTGTTTCACTTCTGGTGAGGCTTCTTTGATATTGGTAAGCTTACCACCTGTACTGGAATTATCGTCAAATTGCCAGCCATCTCCACTTTGTAAATCCCACTGTTGGTCGGTTGTCGGTAAAGGCACAATCGTTACTCCTGTTTTCATCGATTGACTTGACATTTACTATGTTGTTTCAAAACCAATAATTTTTCAGTCTGGTAAAGTGGGTTGTTTCACAGCTCAATTTTGTCGATAAAAGTCGCTTTTGGCTGAGTTGGTCGGCAAGAGTTGGAAAAAGTAGGACGATCGGAAAATGGGTTATACTGAAGTATGATTTTTGCATAACTCCCAAATATGAACGTTGACACTGCGTTAGAACTTGCAGAGGCGTCTTTTCATGCTCGGACGGGGAGATCCCCAACCGATCTGCAAAAAAACATATTTCGTAAGGTATTAGAAGATAAGACTTACGAGCAAATTTCCAGTGAATGTAACTGCAACCTGAGTTATGCTAAGGAGTTAGGTTCCGAATTCTGGCAACTGCTGTCATCTGCACTGGGGAAAGAGGTTAGGAAAAAAAGCTTTAAGAATATACTTGCAGAAGACGATCGCTCCTCACCAACTCTTCCGCTGCCCGAAAAATTGCCAGAATCAGCGATCGCCCGTTCTCGACAAGATTGGGGGGAAGCCCCTGATGTCTCTGTTTTCTACGGACGTACAGAAGAATTGACCGCACTGAAGCAGTGGATTGTAACAGACCGCTGCCGGCTGGTGGCACTGTTGGGCATGGGGGGAATTGGCAAAACGTCTCTGTCTGTCAAACTGGCACAAGAAATTCAAAATGATTTTGATTTCATTATCTGGCGAAGTCTCGATCGCACTCCACCCATACATACCGTCCTCAAAGACATCATCCGATTTATCTGTAGCCAAGAGGAAACAAATTTACCAGAAACACCCTCTGATGCCATCTCGCGAGCGATCGAGTGTTTAAACGCGCACCGATGTTTGGTAATAATTGATGGAGTCGAGACAATTATGGAAACAGGTTTGTTGGCTGGCAGATATCGAGACGGATATCAGGATTACGGTAGATTTTTCAAAAAAGTAGGTGAATTGAACCATAAAAGCTGCTTGGTATTGACAACTTCAGAAAAATCTATCGACATTTCATTATTAGAAAATCGAACTCGCCTTGTTCGCTCTCATAAAGTGAGTGGCTTGAAAAATGAACCCGCACAGCAAATTCTTCTCGAACGAGGGTTAGTAAAAGAAAAAGAATGGAATGATTTTATTGAAAGGTACGAAGGAAATCCTTTAGCACTATGGATGATTTCAGCAACAATTATCACTTTATTTGCTGGTAAAACTTCTGATTTTCTCAGAACAGGTACGATTTTTATAGGAGGTCAAATAGAGGTAGTTTTATCCCAGATGTTTGAACGTGTAACTGATTTAGAAATAAAAGTAATGTGTCAATTAGCTATACTTAACAAATCTGTTGACTTTAATCAATTGCGATCGGAGATTTCGTCAGATATATCTAGCTCAACATTAATGAATGCTTTGGAGTCATTAAGTTGGCGATCGCTGATCGAAACCGAAATCGGTCAAGACTTGTTTAGGCTACAGCCTGTAATTAGGAAATATGTTATTAATCATTATTGTATGTAACAAATAACAATTTTTAGGTCGTACTCTGAAATCTTTGATTTTCCCGAAAGCCTATAGTGTGCTTTGTTAGCGTTCCCCTCATTCTCGATCGCCCTGAAACCCTGCTCCTACGCTTTTGGCGATCGAAAACTGTCCGAAGAGTTGAAATAAAGCATATTTTATTTGCCATGCTTCAGCCTGGATTGATACTTCAAAATCGCTATCGTATTGTGCAAGAGTTAGATTTGGATACTCCCGGAGGATTTGGCAAAATCTTTGATATTGTTGAGGAGCGAGGGACGCCAAAAATTCTCAAAGTTCTGCATTTTGAGAATTGTTCAAACTTGCAGGAAAAACAAATAGCAGTATCCCTGTTTGAGCGAGAGGCTCATGTCTTAATACGACTAGATCATCCAGGAATTCCTAAAGTAGAACCCGACGGATATTTTCTCTATCAAGAAGGAGGAAACACGCTTTACTGTCTAGTGATGGAGAAAATTTACGGTCATAATTTGCAGCAGTGGCTAAAGCAGATAGATTATCAACCCATCAGCCAACAACAAGCAATTAATTGGTTAAAGCAACTGGTAAATATTCTAGCTTACTTGCATCAGCAGCATTATTTTCACCGAGATATTAAGCCAGCAAATATCATATTAAAACCTGACGGTCAACTGGTGTTAATCGACTTTGGAGCAGTGCGGATAATCACAAACACTTACCTTTCAAAAATTGCGGACGAGAATGAGGGGGAAGTTACAAAGATATATACCAAAGGCTACGCTCCGTTCGAGCAAATAAAAGGCAAAGCGCTGCCTCAATCCGATTTCTATGCCTTGGGACGCACTTTTGTCTTTCTTTTAACCGGAAAAAATCCAACTGACCTTGAAGACGAGCTATATCAAGAGGTGATTTGGCGAGATCAAGCACCACAAATTTCGGGATTGCTGGCAGATTTAATTGATGAGCTGATGGCTTTCTATCCGAAGAATAGACCGAAAAATCCCGAAGCAATTTTACAGGCTATAGCTAAGATTGAATGCCCTAGTGAAGAAGGGTTGTCGGCAGTTCCTCCGACTGAGTTACAGGGAATTAGCCCGCTGAATACTGAAAGAAAGTGGCTGAAGTCATTTGCTAAAACTAAGAAAGCATTAGTCGGAATTGGAATAACAGCATTTGCCTGCGTCAGTGTATTAATTTTACCTAAATTTGTTCCTTTACAAGGTCAACCTCCTGCACCTTTAAAAAATCTTTCTCTGCTCAACACCTTGAAAGGAGGTTCGGAAGTATTTGATGCAGTCACCTCAGTTGCTTTTAGCCCTGACGGACAGACCCTTGTCAGAGGTAGTTACGATGAACCGATCGAACTTTACAATTGGCGTACAGGGAAAGTCATTAAAAAACTATCTAGAGCTTCATCAAAGCTTTGGTCGGTTGCAATCAGTCCGGATGGAAAATTGCTGGCTACCGGGCCGCAACTGGAGGAGGATGTGAAAAATGAGAAGGACACAACAATTAAGTTGTGGAATCTAGATACTGGGATGCTTTTGGGCACTCTCAAAGGTCATTATAGCGATGTTAGATCGATTGCTTTTAGCCCGGATGGTCTGACCATCGCTAGTAGCAGCCATGACAAAACAATCAAACTGTGGCGTGTTAACACAGGAGAGCTGCTTTATACTTTTTACGGACACACTAACAACGTTACTTCGGTCGCTTTTAATCCTGATGGCAAAACCCTTGCTAGCGGCAGTGACGATCTGACTATTAAGTTGTGGAGTCTGAATAGTAGGAAATTAATTCGCACTCTTAAAGGACATTCAGCGCAAGTTTTGTCTGTCGCTTTTAGTCCTGACGGTCAAACCCTTGTTAGCAGTAGTGGCTGGAACGAAGTTAGCCGTATTGCTGAAAATAGTATTAAACTGTGGAATCCGAAAACAGGGGAATTGCAGCGCACTCTTACTGGACATCTAAGTTGGGTTTGGTGTCTGGCTATCAGCCCGGATGGGAAAACTCTGGCAAGCGGCAGTTATGATAGCTCCATTAGACTTTGGAACCTGCATACTGGCGAATTATTGCAAACTCTCACCGGACATTCAAATTCGGTTTATTCTGTTGCTTTTAGCCCCGATGGGCAGACTCTTGCCAGTGGCAGTCCAGATAGTTCTGTTAGGATTTGGAGTATTCCCCGTTAATAAAGCTTAGGAATGAGAATTAAATAACTTACAATTTTTATTGTTCTTGTGGGATGGGCCAGAAGAGCCCGTCCAGAAAAGACGGGTTCTTCTGGCCCATCCCACAAATATGTGTAAGTTATTAAATTTTCGTTCCTTAGTAGCAGCAAGCAAGTTTGTTGGTGAATCGATCTACCAATTAAGTTCTACAAACAGAGGATTGGACTGAAAAAAGACTATTCTTTTATGCCCAATCCTCAACTATCTAAAAACAGCAGTCACTCGATAGCTGCTAATTATCCTATCTACGACCACCGCGAGTAGGACGGCTACAGCTACTACAACCTCTGCTAGTGCAACCACAGGCAATTAGCTGCTGCGATCGCTCTTGTGCCTGCGACTGTGACAACTCTCTGTTTGTTTGGGCGCTTGCTGCTGCTAAAGAAGGTGCGACATCTACGGCAATTATCGCTCCTGAGAGAACCAGCAAACCAAAACTCAAAAATCCAAAACGCATTGATTAACTCCCTTTTTCACTTGATTAACTTAACCTATTCATATGATGTCAGGGAAGCCCAAATTTTTCAGTATAGAAAAGTCGGCACTTTTGTAGCCCCCTTGAGTTGGAAAAAGTCGGGTTTAGCAGGCTGGGGGTTGGAAAGAAGTCTGTGGAAGAAGACGGGGCAGAAGAAGGCATCGCTTACTAACTGTTCGTAGCATGGGTTTTTTAAAGTGAAATTATGCTTGGCTTCGATCATTCATAAGACGGTACTTTGACAGATTTTTCGGTTCTCTTGTAACGCGATCGCCCGCCATACGATCCAAAGCGGGGAGAATGACCACAACAAAATTCACTTTTTTCTTTGTGGAACAAGCATCTTGCCTGTTTTTATGTGAGAATTTTCCAACCAGCAACAGCAAGCTCAACGCTAGCCGGCGCCAGACGATCGACCTAAAACAAGTGTCCCGCTTCCAAGTACAATCATCAGTTGTGATAGATTGGGTTTCTGGCAGGCTAATGTGAGAAATCGGCTCTAACCCACCTGTGGTTGTGGAACAGGCGTCCGACCTGTGGTTGGCGGAGTCAATCTCAAATCTCAAATCTCAAACCTAAAATCGACATGACTTTGACAAATGATTGAAGTAGAACACTTAAGCAAAACTTACGGTTCGACCGCAGCGATCGCGGACGTGTCTTTTTCGGTCGAAGCAGGAGAAATACTCGGGTTTTTGGGGCCCAACGGCGCCGGCAAAACCACAACCATGCGGATTTTGTCGGGATATTTGCCGGCATCCAGCGGTACCGCCCGGATCGCTGGCCTCGACGTTCACGAAAATTCGATGGCTGTCAGACAGCGGATCGGCTATCTTCCGGAAAACCCGCCGCTTTATCCAGAAATGAGCGTGGAAGGGTTTCTATTTTTTGTGGCGCGGATCAAGCAAGTCCCTGCAGGCGATCGCGCCCGACGTGTCACATCCGCGATCGAACGCTGCGGCCTGGTTGATAAACGCAAAGTTTTAATCCGCAAACTTTCTAAAGGATTTCGGCAACGAGTTGGTATTGCACAGGCGATCGTCCACGATCCCCCCGTCATTATCCTGGACGAACCAACCGTCGGCCTCGACCCGCGACAAATCATCGAAGTCCGCAACTTAATCAAAAGTCTTGCAGGCGAACACACTATTATCCTTTCTACCCACATTCTGCCGGAAGTCAGCATGACTTGCAGCCGCGTCACCATCATCAATCGCGGTCAAATCGTCGCCGCTGGTACTCCCGAACGTTTGATGGGAGAGTTGGCCACCGGGGAAGGTTACGAAGTCGAAGTCGAAGGTGAGGCGGATTTGCTCAACAGTCTGCTGTTGCCTTCTTTGGAAAATGTGCGGGGAGTTCGATCGATCGAATTGATTCCCAGCCAGCAATTTTTAGCCAGTCGCTACCGCCTGCGGGCAGAATGCGAATCGGAGGTGGAACCAGGACGAGAAATCGCCGCAGCTATTATCGCCTCAGGATTCGGACTCTGCGAAATGCGCCGCAATCGCGCTACTTTGGAAGATGTGTTTTTACGGCTGACAGCGGCCCAAAAGAAACCGGAAGAAAGTCTGGTTCACAGCGAACCCGAGGTCGATCGCAATCTACAAGCAGCGACAGAAATTCAAGACTCGATCGCCGACTCTCATCAATCGGAATCAGCACCGATTGTGGAAAATCTAGTTTCAGATAGGCAAGAATCTGTCTATGATGCTCATCCAGTATCCGACGAACCAGTTTTAGAAACACTAGAATCTCTCTATGATGCTCATCCAGTATCGGACGAACCAGTTTTAGAAACACTAGAGTCAGATAGGCAAGAGTCGCTCTATGATGCTGAATCAGTATCAGAACCAGTTGTAGAAACTGTAGAGTCGATCGCACATTCTGATTCAGGATCAGAACCAGTTGTAGAAACAGTGGAGTCGATCGCACATTCTGATTCAGGATCAGAACCAGTTGTAGAAACAGTGGAGTCGATCGCACATTCTGATTCAGGATCAGAACCAGTTGTAGAAACTGTAGAGTCGATCGCACATTCTGAATCGCACATTCTGAATCAGTATCAGAACCAGTTGTAGAAACTGTGGAGTCGATCGCACATTCTCAACCAGAACCGATTGTAGACAATCTGGAAGTGGCCCAAATCCCAGAGTCGATCGAGCATTCTGATTCAGGATCAGAACCAGTTGTAGAAACAGTGGAGTCGATCGCACATTCTCAACCAGAACCGATTGTAGACAATCGGGAAGTGGCCCAAATCCCAGAGTCGATCGAGCTTGCTGAGCCAGCATCAGAACCAGAAGCGGAAACAGTAGAGTCGCTTTATGATTCTCACTCAGCATCCGAAACACTTGCAGAAACATCAGAGACAATCAATGATATAGAACCAGAAATGCAACCTGTTGCAGAATTTCTGCAAATTGTCGAAAGACAAGAGTCGAGCGAGCTTTCTCAACCAAAATCCGAACCTGTTGCAGAAATCGTAGAGTTGAGCGAACCTGTTGCAGAACCTGTTGCAGAAATCGTAGAGTCGATCGAACCAAAATCCGAACCTGTGGCCCAAATCGTAGAGTCGATCGAGCTTTCTCAACTGGAACCTGTTGCAGAAATCGTAGAGTCGATCGAACCTGTTGCAGAACCTGTTGCAGAAATCGTAGAGTTGAGCGAACCAAAATCCGAACCTGTGGCCCAAATCGTAGAATCGAGGGAGCTTCCTCAACCAAAATCCGAACCTGTTGCAGAACCTGTTGCAGAAATCGTAGAGTTGAGCGAACCTGTTGCAGAACCTGTTGCAGAAATCGTAGAGTCGATCGAACCTAAAGCCGAACCTGTTGCAGAAATCCTAGAGTCGAGCCAACCTGTTCGCGAACCTGTGACCCAAATTGCAGAGTCGATCGAGCTTCCTCAACCAAAATCCGAACCTGTTGCAGAACCTGTTGCAGAAATCCTGGAGTCGAGCGAACCTAAAGCCGAACCTGTTGTCAAAAATCGGCAAGTTAAAAAAAGGGCACAACCGAGTAGCGATTCTCAAGGAGAACAACCACCTGTCAACAGAAAGCGAAAAATAGAAAGAAAGCAACAAGAGAGCAACGACAGCGAAACACGACCCGGAGGCGACTCAGAATGAAGCAATTACCAATACCCAATTACCAGAAATAATTGGTTGAAAGCCGGAACACGAGTGACGGAGGAATTAAAATCAGACTATTCATTACTCCAATCCTCATCCTTCTAGGTAGAAGTAGCTTTCAAACTGTCAACTGTCAACTGTCAACTGTCAACTGTTGAACCATTCCCAATTCCTAAATGTTAGTAATGATTAGTAATATCATCGCCATTTACCGCAAGGAACTGCAAAGCTATTTTGCATCACCATTTGCCTATGCTATCGCAGCAGTCTTTTGGCTGATCACCGGCTACTTTTTAATCGCCATTCTCCTCGCCCCCGACGGCCTAATTCCTCAAATCACCCAGCGAGATAGAATGGGAATTACCGAACCTGCGATCGACATAGCCTATGAATTCCTGCAACTTTTTCTGCGAATCATGGGTTCCCTTTCACTGTTCGTATTACCAGCACTCTCCATGGGACTTTACGCAGAAGAACGCAAGCGCGGCACCTTAGAACTTTTAGCCACATCGCCCTTAACCAACTGGGTCGTTGCTACCGGCAAACTCCTCGGCGTTTTAACATTTTATACCACAATGTTGCTGCCACTGCTCTTCTGCGAGGCGATCGCCCTAAGTTCCTCAACCCCACCCGTACCCCCCGGCGTCGTGCTGCTAGGACACGGCGGCCTAATCTTACTAGCAGCCGGAATATTGTCCCTCGGAATGTTTATTTCATCCCTTACAGACAGCACGATTTTATCCGCCATCCTCACCTTCGCTCTAGTCTTATTTCTGTGGGTAATCGATGCAGCCGCCGTCGGTATCGGCGGGCCCTTCGGAGCAGCATTAGGACAGCTTTCACTCCTAACACATTACACTAATCTTGTCAAGGGAGTTTTTGATACTAGCAGTATAATTATCTTTGCCAGTTACATCATTCTAGGAGTATTTCTCACAGCACAGTCGATCGACGCTTTGCGATATCAGCGTTCTTAAAAACAACGGGCATGGGGCATGGGGCATGGGGCATGGGGCATGGGGCATGGGGCATCGGGCATCGGGCATCGGGCATTAATCTGCCTACTGACTTATTCCTTCTTCTTCCCTCTTCCTTCTTCCTTCTTCCCTCTTCCCTCTTCCTTCTTCTCTCTTCCTTCTTCCTTCAACATTCGGTTATATTTTCAGGGTAAATGATTCTACCAAATAAATCAAACAATGAGATTTATCAATCCCAAAATCGACTTTGCGTTCAAAAAGATCTTCGGTTCCAGCGACAGCAAATACATCCTCATTAATTTTTTAAACGCCATCCTTTATGAAGCACAGCCTGTCATTAAAGACTTAGAAATAATCGACTCCCAACCGGGAAATAAAACTTTTGGAGTCCCAGACACACACCTAGATGTCAAAGCCACAATTAACGGTGGCAGAATCGCCCTGATTGAAATCCAACTGCTCAACGTGCCTTCCTTCGAGAAAAGAGTGTTGTACAATGCTGCCAAAGCCTACAGCGGGCAATTAACAGGAGAAGAACGCTATGAAAGACTAAAAACAGTAACTTCCTTGAAAATTGCCGACTTTGAAATGTTTGAAAATCAGCCTGAATTTATGACTAGGTTTGTTTTCAAAGAAAAAGAGCAAAAATTTGATTGTCCAGATACTGAAATAGAATTAGTATTTGTGGAGCTGCCAAAATTCAGTAAAGAATTAGCACAATTAGAAACAGGAGCCGACCAATGGATTTACTTTCTCCAAAATACCAGTATTCTGGAGACAGTCCCCGAAACACTGAGTGCTGTTCCCGAAATTCAGAAAGCTTTTAAAATTGCCAAGAAGGACAATTTTAGTCAAGAAGAATTAAAAGAGTTGCAGAACCAAGAACAGTGGATTCAAGACCAGCAGATTGCGATAGAAGTAGCAAGAGAACAACTGACAAAAACTGCTCAACTCTCATTAATATTGCGTCAACTTGTGCGACGCTTAGGCACAATCCAACCGGAACTAGAAAACTCTATCCGTCAATTAGGATTACAGGAATTAGAAGAATTAGGAGATGCCGTCCTGGATTTCAATAGTCTCTCAGATTTAACAGCCTGGTTGGAGCAGACTAATTCAATATAGAATAACATTCTTGAACCGGAATTTGCTCACACAAACAATATTTAGCTTATGAAAATTACCAAAACAAATTGGAAATACGTTTTTTGGCTGGGCCCTCTCCTCACCGCAGCGGGGGTAACAGCAGCACTTGTATCCGCAGCGTGGGAACCCCTGACAGTCGGTTTAGTTATTGCCGGAATAGTGACGATCGCACTTTGGCTGCTATCCTTGACTTACGAACAAGGCTTTTGGGGGCGACGTTCCACTCAAGCGAGTACCAACGCCCTGATTGCTACCCTCGCCGTCTTTGTGATTCTGGGAGTAATTAACTTCATAGCCTTTCGCTATCCCCTCCGCATCGACTTAACCGAAAGCCAACAATTTACCCTCGCCCCCCAGACTCAACAAATCCTGCGAAACCTGCAACAAACAGTCAAGGTTTGGGTATTTGACCCCATCCAAAATCCGCAAATTAAAGAATTGCTGCAAAGTTACAAACGCGAGGGAGGCGAAAAGTTTCAATACGAGTTTGTTGACCCCCAGGCCCAACCGGGAAAAATCCGGGAGTTTAGTATTACCAGCATCGGAGAAATTTACTTGCAATCCGGTGAAAAAAAACAAGTGCTGCAAAAAGGTGGTACTGCTTTTGGTAGTGACCCGAATCAAGGTCTTTCGGAGATAAAACTTACAAATGGCTTAGAAGAAATTCTCAGCACTCGTACTCCTACAGTTTACTTTTTGCAAGGCAAAGGAGCTCGCCCGCTGAAAGAAGGTCAAGGCGGAATTCAGCAAGCTGAAAAAGCTCTGAAAGATAAATACTATAACTCTCAAACGCTGAATTTGAGCGAACGCAAAGAAGTTCCAGAAGATGCAGATGCTTTAATTGTTCCTGGACAGGATAAACCTTTTTCGGATGTAGAAATTAAAGCACTAAAAGCTTATCTCGATCGCGGTGGCAGTTTATTCTTAATGGTAGACCCGGCAATTAATACGGGATTAGACAAATTTTTGCAAGAATGGGGTGTAAAACTAGACTCCCGTTTGGCCATCGATGCTTCGGGTAGTGGTCAAAGATTCGGCCTGGGCGCGACGGTTCCCACAGTCAGGCGTTACGGGGAACATCCGATTACTCAAAGTTTCGGTAGCGGTATTTCATTTTATCCGTTTGCACGCGCTTTGGAAACTTCGCCTGTAGTAGGGATAGAGGAAAAACCGCTGATTTGGACGAGTCAGGAAAGTTGGGCGGAAAGCGATTTGACGACTAAAAAATTGGAGTTCGATCCGAAGACCGATCGACAAGGCCCGTTATTATTAGGTGTGGCTTTGGTGCGATCGGGTTCTGAGAGCACTCCGTTAAACCCCTCAGCCTCACCAACACCAGTCACGCCTTCACCCCAACCATCGGCGACAACTTCGCCATCGGCGACAACTTCACCATCTCCTACAACTTCGCCATCGCCAACAACATCGCCATCGCCGAAAACATCGCCATCGCCGAAAACATCGCCATCTCCGACCACTTCCCCGACAACATCGCCTTCACCCCAAGCATCGCCGACAACTTCGCCGACAACTTCGTCATCGCCGACACCATCGCCGAAAACTTCCCCATTACCAACAACTTCGCCATCACCAACAACTTCGCCATCTCCAACAACCTCGCCGACAGCTTCCCCAATCAGCTACTCGGTGATTGTCTCCCAGGAAGCTACCCCTCCAGCAGTACCGACAATTTCGCCAATACCGGCAGCATCTTCCACAGCATCGCCGGAGAGTTCCTCAACACCAACACCCACAACATCTCCCACAGCATCTCCTGAAAGTTCGCCCACGCCAACACCAACAACATCTTCCACACCAACACCAACAACATCTCCCACAGCATCTCCTAGTCCAAGCACAACTCCTTCTGTGCCTTCTACTCCTACAAAAACATCGCGCATGGTAGTAATTGGTACATCTCAATTTGTGACTAACGGTTGGTTTGACCAACAACTCAATAGCGACGTGTTTCTCAATTCAGTGAGTTGGTTGAGCAAACCAGACCAGCAAAGCTTTTCTATCAGCCCGAAAAAAGCTACCAACCGCCGCATTAACATGAATGATGTCCAAGTAGGATTGTTGGTTTTAGCTTGGCTGATTTGGCCTTTACTGGGACTGGGCGTTGGTGGCGCTATTTGGTGGAAAAGAAGATAATTATGAAGCAAGTTCGGCAACGAGCAATGTACGGGATTTAACGGATGTAACGGATTTATTTGCCTGTTTCTTGTTTTTCAACCCATTCCCAATTTCCAATTCCTAATCCATAATTCCCGTAGGGTGCGTCAGGGGGGAATTATTAGTCTGAAATCAAAATATTTAACCCTGACGCACCCTACAATAACTACTTTGCTTCTTGCTTGTTTTTCCACCAATTGCTAATTCCCGTAGGTGCGTCAGAGGAAAAATTATTAGTCGGTGTCAAAATATTCAAGCCTGACGCACCCTACAATCTGATACTAATTCCCGTAGGTGCGTCAGAGGAAAAATTATTAGTCGGTGTCAAAATATTCAAGCCTGACGCACCCTACAATCTAATGACTAATGACTGCTGACTAATGACTAATGACTGCTGACCATGCCGAATTCCTCATTATTATGAAATTGCAGAAAAATACATTTATATTGATAGCTGTTGCGTTGACCATGGCGGGGTTGGTTTCTTTGTACGAGACGCAAGTGTCCCCAAAACAGGAGGCGGCTAAGGACGAAAAACATAAAATTTTTACTTTCAAGTCCGATCGCGTACAATTCTTTACAGTCAAAACTCCGGAAAAGATATTGACTTTTGAACGAGTTTATGCTCGTAAAGGAGGTAAGTCTAGCTGGGAAATGAAATTGCCGGTGCAAGCACACGCGAGTCAGGCATCGGTGGATTTTTTGCTAGATAGGCTGGGAACAGGAAAGAGCGATCGCACAATAGATATTACTGCCGCTCAACTGCCAGAATTCGGTCTCGACCAACCGCAAGCCACAGTCACAGTCAAGCTGGACAACCAGGAAACTCACCGCCTAGTTTTAGGCAAAACAGACTTTAGCGGCCGCTTCTTGTACGCCCAAGCCAACCCGGCGGAAGCCCCACCTCAAAATGGGGCAGAAACTTTGCCCGTGCTGCTAGTACCGTTTGACTTTAAAAATGCCGTCCAACGACCTTTGTCTGAATGGAAAAAAGCAGAAGCGCCCAAACCAGAGAAACCGCAAACACCCTCTCCCACGCCATCTCCCACGCCAAATCCTGAAAATCAATAGATGATCGGTGGATTGAATTTGGTGCGGGACACAGCAGATTTGGTCTTGCCCAGCAACACTCTGAGATAGAATCTAAAGAACAAATTCTAAAACCTCTCAATTCCAACATTCCTCGCCTAAAATACAGAAAAGTCTAAAGTTAAACTGTATTAAAATAGCGTGCATTACCCCAGGAACGGGCGAATATGTTTCAGACAGCACTCAACCAAGGTACGACAGCAAAGGATACAGCGCTTGACGTTGAACTCCGCAAGGTCTTTAAGGTATTTAATGGCGAAACCGCAGTCCGCGGAGTTGACCTCAGCATTCGTCAAGGAGAATTTTTTAGCATTCTCGGGCCCTCCGGCTGCGGTAAGACTACCACGCTGCGCTTAATCGCTGGGTTCGAGACTCCCTCGGCGGGCGAATTGATGATTCGCGGCCAGTCGATGACCAATACTCCAGCTTACCGCCGTCCGGTAAATACTGTGTTTCAAAGCTACGCCCTGTTCGGACACATGAATGTCTGGGACAATATCGCTTTTGGATTGCGGATTAAAAAGCTGGGGAAATCGGAAGTAGAAGAACGGGTACGGGAAGCTTTGCAATTGGTGAAAATGGAATCTTTCGCCAACAGGTTTCCGGGTCAAATGTCGGGCGGCCAGCAGCAGCGGGTGGCTTTGGCGAGAGCTCTGGTAAATCGACCGGCGGTTCTGCTGCTGGACGAACCGCTGGGAGCTCTGGATTTGAAGTTGCGGAAGCAGATGCAGTTGGAATTGTCGAATTTGCATCAAGAGTTGGGTTTGACTTTTGTGATGGTGACTCACGACCAAGAAGAGGCGATGAGTCTTTCTAACCGGATTGCGGTGATGCACGAGGGCAGGATTGAGCAAATTGGTTCGCCTGAAGAAATTTATGAGTGCCCGCAGACGGCTTTTGTGGCGGATTTTATTGGGGATACGAATTTGTTTTCTGGTACGGTGGAGGCGATCGACCGATCGACTATTACAGTTCGCACATCAGCCAATCTGAAAATAGTCGTTCAGCAGTCGGATATGTGGAATGGTGTCATCGGTGACTCTGTGGTGGTTAGCGTCCGGCCTGAAAAAGTATATTTGAATCTCTACCAGCCGGAATTGTCGGTTAACTGTTTTGAAGGGCGGCTCAAAAATATCATGTACATGGGCACTCACGTTCATTACGTGGTTGAATTGGCGTCGGGCGATAAAATTACGGTGCGCCAACCCAATACGGGCGGTTCTTTCCCAGACCCGCAGACGCCGATTTATGCTTACTGGGGAACTACTGATTGTCTCGCTTTGGGCGATCGATCCTAACGATGGAGAGGGGGAGAAAGGGAGAAAGGGAGAAAGGGAGAGGGGAGAGGGGTTGACGCACAGTATCAATTTTTCTAACAATCATTCACATACACTACTAGATGGGTGATATTTGGTGAATGGCATACATACCACTTAGAAAGGCTGTCGAATTTCTAGGTCTGCATCCAAACACGTTAAGGAAGTACGCAGATGAAGGGCAGATTAAATCAATCAAAAATGGAGCAGGGCAACGCCTTTACGACGTTGACTCATACCAAAAAGATGGAAGCATCTGCTCAATCATCTGCTACTGCCGAGTCAGTAGTACCAAACAAAAAGACGATCTTGCTAGACAAGTCGAATTCATGCGACAGCGATACCCCGACTCGGAAATCATCCAAGACATCGGCTCTGGACTCAATTTCAAAAGAAAAGGACTGCAAGCCTTACTGGTCAGATTTATGCGCCCAGATCAGCTCACGATTGTTGTTGCCTGTAGAGACAGATTGTGTAGATTCGGATTTGAACTATTCGAGTTCATGGCAAAACAAAACGGTGGAGAAATCGTGGTTCTCTCAAATCCTGTTCACGCGAGCGAATCCGAACTTACAGCCGATCTTCTTGCCATCCTTCACGTGTTTAGTTGCCGAATGCACGGTCTTAGAAGCTACAGCCAGAAAATCAAAGAAGATCCGACTATTCCTAAGCCCTGAACAAAAGGCAATGCTCAAACAATGGTTTGGAGTTAGTCGTTTTGTCTACAACGCAACTATCAAATACTTGCAGCAACCAGGCACTAAAGCCAATTGGATGTCAATTAAAACGGAAATACTCAATGGGCTGCCTGATTGGGCAAAACCTGTACCGTTTCAAATTAAATCTATTGCCATTAAAGATGCTTGTGGTGCCGTCAAAAAAGCCAAAGCAGATTTCAAGAAAACTGGCAAGATTTGTAGCTGCAAGTTTCGCAGTCGAAAAGATACAAAACAGTCTGTTTATATTCCGAAGTCTGCTATTGGGACGAAAGGAATTTATCCGACAAAATTGGGTCAGTCAAAGCTGAAAGAGGCATTACCCAAAGGCTTCAGTGATGGACGATTGACCCTTGCCTATGGCGAGTATTACATTGTTGTATCTGAAGAAGTGCAACCACGTCAGACCGATAACCAAGGTCGCGTGGTTGCCTTAGACCCCGGTGTTAGAACGTTCATGACTTTCTTTTCTGAGTCATCTTATGGATGGGTTGGGAATGATTCTAATCTTTTGATCCAAAAGTTGTGTTTCAGGTTAGACAAGTTGATCTCAAGGATGAGTAAAACGAATAGCCCGCAACGCAAAAGATTCAAGAAAGCAGCGGACAGATTAAAGTCTAAGATTCAACATCTTGTCAAAGAGTTGCATCACAAGACTGCTAAGTTTTTAGTTGATAATTTTGACGTGATATTAATTCCATCCTTTGAGTCGTCTCAGATGGTGAGCAAGTCACGTCGCAAGATTCGCTCTAAAACTGTTCGTCAAATGCTGACTCTGAGTCATTACCAGTTTAAAAAACATCTAGAGTGGAAAGCTTGGGAGCAAGGCAAAGTTGCTTTAACTTCTATCAACGAAGCTTACACTTCAAAGACTGTTTCATGGACTGGAGAAGTCAAAAAGATTGGTGGTAGCAGAATGATCAAAGATTCTGATGGAAATCAGATGAACCGAGATCTAAATGGTGCTCGTGGGATCTTCCTTCGGGCATTGGTTGATACGCCTTGGTTGAAAAGCTGTTTAGCGATTTAACTTATGTGTTTGTTAGTAAACGTTAGCAAAAAAGTATCGGAAGAATTCCCAATTACCAATTCCCAATTCCCAATTACCAATTCCCAATTCCCAATTCCCAATTCCCAATCCTCAATTCCCCAATCTAAAATCTAAAATCTAAAATCTAAAATCAAACTGTGCCTCCGACTAATCTACCAATTTCCAGGTTTTGCAGGGCTAATTCTACACGCCGTCAGTTCCTAAAAAATTCGGCGGCGACAATTTCCGGGTTAGCCCTTTCCAGTTGCGGCTGGCGGCTTGCAGACGTACAATCACCGATAAAGCTTTGCTCGATCGCTTTGCTGAAAAAACCGGCATTCGCGTAGTCGCCGACGTGTTAGACTCCACGGAAACAATGCTGGCGAGACTTAAAGTCGGTGTTCCCCAGGTCTACAGCATCATTTACCCGTCAGACTACATGGTGATGCAGATGAAAAAACTCGGGATGCTAACTCAATTAGACCGATCGATCGTTGGCGGACTAGATCGGCTCAAAAAGCGGTTCCAAAACCCCGTTTACGACCCCGGAAACCGCTACAGCGTGCCT
Organism: Microcoleus sp. PH2017_34_RAT_O_A; assembly: GCF_020737885.1. Classification (NCBI taxonomy): domain Bacteria; kingdom Bacillati; phylum Cyanobacteriota; class Cyanophyceae; order Oscillatoriales; family Microcoleaceae; genus Microcoleus; species Microcoleus sp. PH2017_34_RAT_O_A. The sequence continues at coordinate 18,561 of NZ_JAEQDD010000044.1, forward strand.
TTTAGTTGGGGGACAACTGGATTGATTTACAACAGCGAACAGTTCAAAGAACCTCCCGAAGATTGGAGTTATTTGTGGAAACGCAAACAGGAATTGGCAAGGCGAATGACTCTGCTAAACGACGTTAGAGAAGTAATGGGCGCGACGCTGCGGATGCTGGGTTATTCTCTCAATTCTACAAGCCAACAACAAGTTAAAAAAGCCTATGAAAAATTAGAAGAACTCAAATCGGCGATCGCTTCTTTTACCACAGATGCTTGGCGATCGCAAATGCTGACAGGAGAGTTGAAAGTAGCAATGTGCTACTCTTCTGATGCCAATGAAGTAATTGCAAACAACCCTAAATTTCGGTATATTGTGCCGAAAAGCGGATCTGCCCTGTGGACTGACACCTTAGTAATTCCTAATGGAGCACCCAATCCAGACGCAGCTTACAAATGGATTAATTTCATACTGCAAGCTGATGTTGCGGCTTCCCTAGTCCAACGATTAGGTTTTGCAACTCCTTTAGAAGATGCTTTTTATTTGCTGACTCCAAAAGTTCGCAAAAACAAAATTCTTTTTCCTGCTGAGGCTACTTTAGAAAACTGCGAAGGCGTGGCACCCCTAGGAAAATTTGCAGATGTTTACGATCGTTACTGGACAAAACTAACCAGTATCTAATAGCATCAGTATTAATCTGCGTTTATCTGCGTTTGCTCGAACATCTAAAATCAGCTAATTCCTAAATCCCAAATCTAAAATCCCAATTAGAACTGTGCCTCCGACAAATCTACCAATTTCCAGGATTTTCCCGGCTAATTCTACACGCCGTCAGTTCCTAAAAAATTCGGCGGCGACAATTTCCGGGTTAGCCCTTTCCAGTTGCGGCTGGCGGCTTGCAGACGTACAATCAAGCTTTGCTCGATCGCTTTGCTGAAAAAACCGGCATTCGCGTAGTCGCCGACGTGTTTAGCTCCAACGAAGAGATGCTGGCTAGAGTTCAAGCCGGTGGCGGCCGCGCCTACAGCATCATTTACCCGTCTGACTACATGGTGGTTCAGATGACGGAACTGGGGCTGTTGACTCCATTAGACCACTCAATTTTGGGCGGACTCGATCGACTAAAAAAACAGTTTCAAAACCCTGTATACGACCCAGGAAACCGCTACAGCGTTCCTTTGAGCTGGGGAACCACAGGCTTGATTTACAACAGCGAACAACTTAAAGAAGCTCCTGAAGATTGGAGCTATTTGTGGCAACACAAAAAAGAGTTAGCAAGGCGAATGACGCTAGCGAGCGATGTTCGAGAAGTCATGGGCGCTGCGTTGCGAATGCTGGGCTATTCTCTGAATTCTACGAACCAAGATCAAGTTAAACAAGCTTACGCAAAGCTGGTGGAGCTCAAACCTGCGATCGCATCTTTTACGACAGACGCTTGGCGGCCGCAAATGCTTACAGGGGATTTGAAGCTAGCCATGTGCTATTCTTCTGATGCCAATGAAGTCATTTCAGATAACGACAAATTGAAGTATGTCGTGCCCAAAAGCGGTTCTTCTCTGTGGACTGATACTTTAGTAATTCCCAAAGGTGCTCCCAATCCAGATGCAGCTTATAAGTGGATTAACTTTATGTTGCAAGCGGATGTCGCTGCTTCTTTAGTCGAACGGCTCAGTTTTTCAACTCCTTCGGAAGATGCTTATAGTTTGCTGACGCCGGAAGTTCGCGAAAACGAGCTTCTTTTCCCTTCGGAAGCTGTTTTGAAAAATTGCGAAGGTGTGGCTCCAGTAGGGAAATTTATGGAAGTGTACGATCGCTATTGGACTAAATTAACCGCTGGTTAACCCTAACCTGTAGGAGCAAATTTGACCAACAATCTCTGACTCTCGCCCCCACAGTCGATCGCCCGCATCAATTTTTCCGACAATAAGTCGATCTGGTACATTTAGATTTACCGTTGGGTGGGGGCGGGTTTATACGAATTCGGGCTTTGAAATTAAAGATTTTGGTGAACCCGCCCCTACCGCTCAAAAATCCAAACTATTATTTATGGCTGTTTCTACCAAAGCTCCCCCTCCGATTCCTCCCACTGCTCCAGTCAAGCCTGAAAGCGTCCCCCCATGGTCAAAGTGGACAGGCCCGCTGGCATTGCTCGGCCCTTCTGGCTTGTTCCTGGTTTTATTATTAGTAATACCAACTCTGGTGATTTTTCAACTTAGCTTGGTGCCGAATATTAAGCCGGGAGATTTGGTAAATCCTTCGGGAATCGGCAACTACCTGCGGGTGTTTGAGCCGCTGAATTTGCAGGTGATGGGTCGATCGCTCTTTTTTGCCACCGGAACGACTATTCTGTGTTTACTGCTGGGATTTCCCGTCGCTTACTGGATCGCGCTCAATGTCTCGCCCAAGTGGCGGAATTTAACGTTATTGGGCTTTGTGTTGCCGCTGTGGACTTCTTCGCTGTTGCGATCGTATGCTTGGATTACAATTCTGCGTCCTACGGGCGTTCTCAACTCGCTCCTGGGACTTTTGGGCATCCCTCCTCTAGAATTGTTAAATCAAAGTTCCGCCGTTCTAATCGGCATGGCTTACAGCTATTTGCCCTATATCGTAACCATTCTCTACGCTTCCTTGGAAAAGCTCGATCGCAGATTGCTAGAAGCATCTCAGGATTTGGGCGCGAATCCACTAGAAACTTTCTGGAAAGTGACAGTACCCCAGACAATGCCGGGGATTGCAGCGGGTTCTTTGCTAGTATTTATTAGCTGTTTGGGCGATTTTGTCGATCCGGAGTTGCTTGGTGGAGCTTCGAGCATGACGGCAGCTCGTTTAATTTACAATCAGTTTTTGGGGGCGACTCAAAATTGGGGGCTAGGTTCGGCTCTGAGTATGGTATTAATTTTTGCAGTGAGTATCGGAATTGCTCTTTTACTCAAATATGGCGATCGTAATGCAGTTTAGTCAGTTGACAGTTGACAGTTGACAGTTGACAGTTGACAGTTGTCATTAGTCATTAGTCATTAGTCATTAGTCATTAGTTAGTTGCTACAAATTCTCTTCAAATCGATGCCCGATGCCCGATGCCCGATGCCCAATTCCCAATTCCCAATTACAAATTCCCGATTAACGAGATATGGAAAATACCGCCGACAATCCACAGGAGGAAATACAACCCGATATGTACTTAAAACCTAAATTTAAGATTTCTTGGCAGGCAATATTTACCGTTTCGATGTTTTTTTATATGTACCTGCCCATTCTGGTACTCACATTTTACAGCTTTAACAAATCCCGTTTTAGCGCCGGCTGGGAAGGATTTACTTTAGATTGGTACGTTAAATTATTTAGCGATACGCGGATTTTAATTGCCCTGAGAAACAGTTTAACAGTTGCTGTTTGTGCAGTTGCCATCTCCGCTGTACTCGGCACTTTAATGGCCGTTGGTTTAGCCCGCTACCGCTTTCCCGGCAAAAATTTATATCAGGGAGTTTCCTACTTGCCGATTATTATTCCAGATATTGCGAGCGCTGTTGCTACTCTGGTATTTTTAGCGGCGCTAGCTATTCCTCTAAGTTTGTGGACAATTGTCGCCGCCCACGTTGTGTTTTGTCTGGCTTACATCGCTCTAGCTGTTTCTACTAGATTGGCAGATTTAAACCCTTATTTAGAAGAAGCTGCCTTGGATTTGGGTGCAACGCCTGTTGAAGCTTTTATTCAGGTTTTGCTACCTCAATTAATACCTGGAATTGTTTCTGGTTGTCTGCTATCTTTTGTGCTCAGCATGGACGATTTTTTGATTGCGAGTTTCACCGCCGGTAGCGGGACTACAACTCTACCGATGGAAATTTTTAGCCGGATTCGGACTGGTGTGAAGCCTGATATTAATGCTCTGAGCGTGCTGTTGATAGTCGGTTCGGGAGGATTGGCGTTTTTAGCGGAATATTTGCGCGGCAAGGGCGATCAAAAACAGGCTCATTAGTCAGTTGACAGTTGACAGTTGACAGTTGACAGTTGACAGTCGTAGTCGTAGGGTGTGTCGCCACAGAAAATTTCTAACTCAATATCGACAATCGAGCGAGCGACGCACCTTATAGCATTTACAAAATATTTGCGTTAATCCGCGTTAAGGATCGGTTTCCTTAGAAGTTTTCAAAGTGCACCACGCCGATTGACGATCGCAAGCAACGACGTTACTAAGGAATGAAAATTAAATAATTTACACATATTTGTGGGATGGGCGTCCCGCCCATCCCACAAGAACAATAAAAATTGTAAGTTATTTAATTCTCATTCCTAAGGGGGGTGCTAACTAACCGTCAGGTGTTTAGCGTGGAAAATTCTTAATCTGCGTATAGTCAAATTCACACCTGACGCACCCTACAATAACTAACCTTCCGCTCGGGAAGGTGGTAATTTCACCTTACTAGCCAAACCTAATGCTTCCAAGACTTGAATTGTTACCCAAGTAAAGTCAAATTCCCACCACTGCATACCGTGACGGGCAGAGTATTGATAAGCGTGGTGGTTGTTGTGCCAGCCTTCCCCGTAAGTCAAAACTGCAACCCACCAACAGTTAGTAGAACTATCTTCGGTTTCGTAAGTGCGGTAGCCAAATTTGTGAGTTGCACTGTTCACAAACCAAGTGCAGTGATATACCAAAACTAAGCGGGCAAAGATTACCCAAACTACAAATGACCAGCCTGCTACGAAGTAAAGCAACACGCCAAAGACGATTTGCATCGGGAGAAAGTAGTTTTGCAAAAATCGGTAAAATGGATCGCTCGAAATGTCTTTTGTGCAGCGGGGAATTTCAGCGTGCGCCGGGCCTTTATACAGCATCCAGCCGAGGTGACTCCACCAAAAACCATTCTGGGCGTTGTGAGGGTCGATCGCATTTTGGTCTGAGTGGGTGTGGTGCAAACGGTGCAGCCCAACCCAATCAATTATTCCTCCTTGACAGGCCAGGGCTCCGCAAAATGCTAGAAAGTATTCTACGAATTTTGGTGCCTGAAAACTGCGGTGGGTGAGCATACGATGCCATCCGAGAGTTATTCCCAAACCGCCGGTGATCCAGTGCATGAATACTGTTAAACCAACTGCTGTCCAGTTGAAGTTACTGGGTAGCAGTGCGAACAAAGCGCCGATATGCAGTCCTGCTAAACTAATAACGTGCTTCCAATTGTATTGGAGTTTTTCTTGCGTTGCTATTGTCATTCTTTTTTTGATTAGTGATGAGATGCTGACGGGGATTCACGCATAATAGTTTGGATTGAGCAGTAAACTTTTTTGGTGCACACTTGCCCAAACGAATCAAAAATGAATGAATTATAGATTTAGGATGAAACTTGAAAAATTTACGGTTTAATTTTGAAAATAAAACTTTTGGCTGCTAAACAAAAATTTTTCTTCCCAAATCTATTATAACTGATTATGGTTTTGGTTGGGTCGATCGCACAAGATGATTCAATCTCAGTTCAACCCAACCTTTAGCGATCGCAAAAACAGGATTAGGCATTGGTCACGAGCCATTAGTCCAGAACTGATGACCGACAACCAATGACTAAATTGCCGATCGCCCTATTTTTCTGCTAACTTCACTTTGGTAGCTAAACCCAGCGATTCCAGCAGTTGAATTGTCATCCAAGTGATGTCGATTTCCCACCATTGGAGACCGTGACGAGCAGAGTATTGGAAGGCGTGGTGGTTGTTGTGCCAACCTTCGCCGTAGGTGAGGACAGCAACCCACCAGCAGTTAGTAGAGCCATCGCCCGACTCATAGGTGCGGTAGCCGAATTTGTGGGTAGCGCTGTTAACCAGCCAAGTGCAGTGGAACACCACCACAATCCGCATAAACACTCCCCAAACCACGAAAGACCAGCCACCTAATAAATAAAGCAACACACCGAAGACAACTTGGATGGGGATAAAATATGCTTGGAGAAACTTGTATACTGGGTCGTCGCCAATGTCTTTTGTAAAGCGGGGGATTTGAACTCTCATCGGCAAATCTGAGATCATCCAACCCATGTGGCTCCACCAGAAGCCTTGATTAGAATCGTGGGGATCTTCTTCGGTGTCGGAATGGATGTGGTGTAACCGGTGCATTCCTACCCAGTCGATCGGGCCGCCTTCACAGGACAGAGTACCGCAAATAACTAGAAAATACTCTAGCCATTTCGGTGTTTGAAAACTACGGTGGGTAACGAGGCGGTGAAATCCGAGAGTAATTCCTAAACCACCTGTTACCCAGTGCAGGAATACTGCTAGGCCGACAGCAGACCAGCTAAAATTACCCGGCAGCAAAGCAAATAGAGCGCCGGTGTGCAGAAAGGCCATAAAGCCTACAACAGGCCAATCAGGAGAAGTTTTTTTGGAAGTTGCAATCGTCATGAAGATATTATGTTTACAAACTAGGGGCCGCATTTACGCGATAATCAGCAGCGCGCACGCAAATGGTGAGCGAGGTATAGATGAATAGCGTTTCACGGCTACAGGAAGCAGAACAGGCACTCTTTCAGATTTTTTCTGGTATTGACGCGACAGTCAAGCAAAATCTTCAACGAGTCTTAAAAGCTTTTCGCAGCCACCGGGTTGGAGTCCACCATTTTGCAGGTGTTACGGGTTACGGCCACGATGATTTAGGGCGGGAGACTTTGGACGGGGTGTTTGCCGAAGTGGTAGGGGCCGAGGCGGCAGCGGTGCGGGTACAGTTTGTTTCGGGTACTCACGCGATCGCCTGTGCTCTGTTTGGCATCCTACGTCCTGGTGACGAAATGTTGGCAGTTGCTGGTTCTCCCTACGATACTTTAGAAGAAGTGATCGGCTTGCGGGGGCAAGGTCAAGGTTCACTTATTGAGTTCGGCATTAGCTACCGTGAGTTGCCTCTAACTCGCGAAGGAACTGTGGATTGGCGGGCACTGAGCTCTGCTATTTCAACAAAAACTCGCCTGGTTTTGATCCAGCGCTCTTGCGGTTATTCTTGGCGATCGAGTCTGTCTATTTCTGAGATTAAAAAAATCGTCGATCTAGTCAAACATCAGAATCGTAACACAATTTGCTTTGTTGATAATTGTTACGGCGAGTTTGTTGATGATTGCGAACCTACTGCTGTGGGTGCAGATCTGATGGCGGGTTCTTTAATCAAAAATCCGGGGGGTACGATCGTCCCTGCGGGCGGTTACGTGGCCGGGAGGGCCGATCTGGTGGAGGCGGCAACTTGTCGCTTGACAGCGCCGGGAATCGGCAGCAGCGGGGGCGCGACTTTTGATTTGAACCGCTTGCTGTTTCAGGGTTTGTTCATGGCCCCGGGGTTTGTGGGCGAGGCGATGAAGGGTAATCATTTGACGGCTTATGTTTTTTATAAGTTGGGTTATCGGGTGAATCCGATTCCTTTGGCGAGGCGCAGGGATGTAATTCAGGCGATCGAATTCGGTTCTGCTGATAAGTTAATTGCTTTCTGTCGGGCGGTGCAGCAAAATTCCCCGGTGGGTTCGTATTTAGATCCCGTGCCGGCGCCGATGCCGGGATACGAGAGTCAGTTGGTGATGGCTGGTGGTACTTTTATTGATGGCAGTACCTCGGAATTTTCCGCAGACGGGCCTCTGCGAGAACCATATGTGGCTTTTTGTCAAGGGGGTACTCATTGGACTCATGTGTCGATCGCCCTTGAGGCTGCGATCGAGGCCGTGGGCCCGGCCAAGTAGCGAATATCTTACAAAAATAATTAGGACGGGCAAGATGCCCATCCCACAATAAAAGAAAATATTGTGGGATGGGCATCTTGCCCGTCCCAAAATTTGATAAAAAGAACTTTTGTAAGAGATTTGTTGACATCTGATTAAGGTCGATCGGCTAAATTTGTGACTAAACGTCCGTCTTCCATGTAGATAATGCGATCGGCAATATCGAGAATCCGATTGTCGTGCGTCACTAGCAAAATCGTACAACCTTGTTCCTTTGCTAGTGTCTGCATGATCTCCACCACATCTCGCCCGGATTGTTTGTCCAAAGCCGCCGTAGGTTCATCAGCTAAGACTATTTTAGGCCGACTGACTAACGCCCGGGCGATCGCCACCCTTTGTTTTTGTCCTCCCGACAGATTTTCTGGGTAATAATTAGCCCGTTCTCCCAAACCAACAGCTTCCAACATGGATATTGACAAAGCATCCATATTCTGATTTAGCATTTCCTTATGTAATTCCAAAGACATCCGCACATTTTGCTTAGCCGTCAAAAACGTCATCAAGTTATGCGCTTGAAAAATATAACCAATTTGCTTTCTCAACTTAGTTAACTGATTCTTACTAGCGCCGCGTATTTCTTCCCCCAGAATATTGAGACTCCCTTCTTGAGCCGAACGCAGGCCGCCTAACATCGTCAGTAAAGTTGTTTTACCCGAACCAGAAGGCCCCGTCATAATTACGATTTCCCCAGAGTTGATATCGAGATTAATATCAAATAAAGCTTGTTTTTTCAGGGAACCTTTACCGAAGTAATGGTTGAGATTTTTGACAGATATTACAGCTTGATTTGTTATGGTTTCGTCGAAGTTGGCGGGAGAGTTTAGGGTTTGCATGGTGATTTTTTGTGTTTTTTCTATAAGTCACGGGCGAGACGCCCGTGCCACAATTAATGGAGGTATTTTGTTTGGTTCTAAGCTGGTACACATTTAATTTTGGCAATCCTGTTTCTTCCATCTCTTGTGGGGTGGGCTTCTAGCCCGCCCAAAAATTAAATTAAAATGCCACAACAGCTTAGAAAATATCTGCCGGATCGGCCGATCGCAATTTCCGCAAAGCCAGCGCCCCAGAACCAGTACACATCACAATCGTCAAACCCAACACAGTAGTCGCTCGATTTGTTGTCATTGCAATTGGCAGCAATGTAGCAGACTGCGCTAGGGAATACAGTCCGTTAGCCAAAACAATTCCCGGCATAAAACCCAAAATAGCTAATAACAAAGCTTCCTGAACTAAAACTCCGACTAAATAGCGATCGCTATATCCCATAGCTTTTAAAGTCGCGTACTCAGCCAAGTGATCGGAAACATCTGAATACAAAATTTGGTAAACAATAATCAAACCAACAATGAATCCGATAATCGTACCAAATCCAAAAATAAAACCAATCGGAGTAGCATTTCCCCAATAAGCCTTTTCAATTTCCGCAAATTCTGCTAAAGTCAGAACTTTCACATCATCCGGCAAAATAGCTTTCAACATTGATTGAACTTTGAGGATGTCAGCCCCCGGTTGCAACTGAATTAAACCCACATCAATTTCATCTGGTTTGCGTTCTGGAAATAAATTCATGAAAGTAGAATCGCTAGCAATGACATTGCCATCAGCCACGAAAGAAGTACCGAGAGTAAATACTCCTCCTACTTGAATATTTCGTTTGTTAAGTTCAGTTTCGAGGGTAGATTGTGTATTAAAAATATTGGCAATTTCCCCATACTCAGGTCTAGAAGCTTGGTCAAATAACACATTATTGAACTTTTGAAGTTGAGCCAAATTCTGATTGACATCTGGCAAAATAAATGTTGTGTTGCCAGGATCTATGCCAAAAATTAAAATTCCTCGCGTAGTGCGGTTTGTGGGATTTCGCCACTGTCCCATCCCAATATATAAAGAAGTGACAGACTTGACTCCCGCGACTCCTTGTGCTTGATAAAGTCGCTCTCTTTTGAACTGTTTTACCGCAGCAAAAGTTTCAAATTGAGGATTGATTAACACTAAATCTGTCTGTAAACTTTCGTGCGGCTTAACAGCAGAATCGAAGAGTGCATCTTGAAAGCCGAGTTGCACAAAAATCAGAATATCTGCAAAGGCAATTCCGGCGATAGCAACAGCGAGGCGGGTTTTTTCTCTGGTTACTTGCAACCAAGCAAGGGGTGTTTTGCGAAACATAATATTTGGGGAATTGGGAATTGGGAATTGGGAATTGGGAATTGGGAATTGGGATAATCCGGTGGGCAGAAACCGGGTTTTTTACGAAGATATTGCATCGTAGCCTTTAATTTCGGTAAAAACCCGGTTTCTTTGTCGGCGAGTGCGGTAATTGGGCTCATCCGGTGGGCAGAAACCGGGTTTTTTGCGAAGATATTGCATCGCAGCCTTTAATATCGGTAAAAAATCCGGTTTCTTTGTCGGCGATTGCCTAAGTCTGATCGGCATTACTCAGCGCTTGAATATCGGATTGCATAATTAAGTTAATATGGCGCGAAATCTTGTCAACTTCCCAATCCCACCAGCGCATTTGTAATAATTGCGCCACCTCAGCATCGCTGAAACGCTGCTTAATTAAACCAGCGGGATTTCCGCCGACAACGGTGTAAGCGGGAACATCTTTTACTACAACAGATTTAGCAGCAATAATTGCACCGTCGCCGATTTTAACTCCCGGCATAATCACCGATTCGTAACCTATCCAAACATCATTACCAATAATTGTATCGCCTTTAGTTGGTAGTTCGATTAATAGATTCATAGCTGTTTCCCAGCCGTTCCCAAAGACTGGAAATGGATAGGTAGAAATGCCATCGAGTTTGTGATTTGCACCGTTCATGATGAATTTGACGTTGGTGGCGATCGCACAAAATTTACCAATAATTAATTTATCACTCCCGTAATTGTAAAGTACGTTTCTATCGAAATTTTCCGGGTCGATCGGATCGTCGTAGTAAGAGTAATCGCCGACAATAATATTGGGCGATTTAATAAAGTTTTTGATAAAGCAAACCCGGCGCTGGTCTACCATCGGATACGGTCGGTTTGGATCTGGCCCCAATTCTCCCATGTTTCTCAATCTCCCTAATTTTGAATTGCTACTTGTACCTGCAAATTTGTCAATCCCGCAACTTTTTTGCTAGCTTCAGGATTCAGGTGAATTTTCACCTCCACAACTCGGCTGTCCAAGTTTTCTCCTGGCTGGTTGCTAAACACGTTTTGCTTGCTGACTTTTAAGCCGATTTCTTTAACAGTTCCCGGCAATTCTCCTGAAAATGCTTGGCTGGTAACACCTGCTTTTTGCCCAACCTTGATTTTGCTGATGTCGGTTTGGTAAACTTCGGCAACGACTACCATTTGCTGAGTTTCTCCTACGTCTGCAATGCCGTCATCACTAATTTTTTCCCCGGCGCGGGTGTGAATCTTGAGGATTTTTCCGGCGTTGGGAGTGCGGATGTAAGCTTGATTTAATTCGGTTTCGGCGCGCTTGACTTGGGCGATGGCGCTGTTGATTTCGGTTTGGGCTGCTTGGATATCTACCGGGCGCACTTCGCCTATTTTGTCGAGAGTTGCTTGGGCTTCTTTTAGTTCTTCGCTGCCACTATTTTTGATGCGCTTAAGTGTTGCTTCTGCTTCTGCTAACTGCTGGATTGCTGTACTGTTAATTCTGGCAAGATTTGCTTCTGCTTCGTTGAGTTGCTGGATTCCTGTACTGTTAATTCGGGTGAGATTTGCTTCGCCTTCTTTAAGCTGCTGCTTGGCCGTACTGTTGATGCGGCTGAGATTTGCTTCGGCTTCTTTAAGTTCCTGGCGACTTGTTTCTAATGACAGTCGTTTGCTGTCCATGACGGAGTTAGAAATTGCGCCTTCGGTAACAAGTTCTTTGTGCCGCAGGTATTCGGTTTGGGCATTATTTGACTCGGCTTTTAATTTGTTAATTGCTGCTGTTTGTGCTGTTTTTTCTCCTTGCCATTGTGCAGTTATGCGACTAATTGTGGCTGTTTGTACTTTTCTTTCTCCTTGCCATTGTGCGGTTATTCTGCTGATGGTTGCTTGCTGTGCGGTTTTTTCTCCTTTCCATTGCGCTTGAATGCGATCGACTGTTGCTTGTTGTGCCGCCTGGTTTCCTTGCAATTGGGCTTCTAGCTTGCCAATTGTCGCAGATTGTGCTGCAAGTTCTCCCGACTTTGCCCCGGCTTTTACCTTTGCTAAACTGGCTTCAGCAACTTTGACTTTTTCTTTGGCTTCGTCTAAAGCAGATTTTAGCCGATCGCCTGCATCCAAAATTGCGATCGACTGCCCTGCTTGGACGCGATCGCCCTCTTTGACTAAAAGCTTCGCCACGCGATCGCCATCCAACGCCTGCGACACCCCCAAGCGAATCACTTCCCCCAGCGGTTCCAGTCTTCCCAAAGCCGTGATTTTCCTGGGCGGCGGTGTTTCTACGGGTAAAGGTTCAGCATTTTTAGCTAAAGATCCAAACTGAGAAATACCGTAAAAAGTTGTACCGATGCTAATAGCAGCGCCAGCAACTACCAATCCCATTACCAATGGATTTTTAGGCTTGATGAAAAATTGAAAATTCATATTCCTCCTAAATGTGCGATTGTTTTTTTTCTAAATAAGCGAGTAATATATTTTTTAATACATTCGCTTGTTCTGTAAAAGATATCCTTTCGCCTTGATAAAATCTTCTTGCCACCAAACCGTCAATATAACAAATGACAAATTTAGCGAGCGCTGGATCGGAGATACCCAGGTAGCAAATGAGTGCCTCTTCATAACGCTTTCCTGCTAGCTGGAGTGCTTGATTGCTATCAATCTCTTTGCGAGTCTTTTGGTGGCAAAACTCGAAGGTAATTAACAGATTCTTCAGCATATAATCTTCAATTCCGCTGAGATAATTCATCAGTTGTTCAACTTTTTCTCCGAGAGTTGGTGGATTTCCTAACTCAGCCAGTGCTTCTTCTTTTGTATCTTCATAGCTCAAATATACAATTAACTGCTCGAACAAACTTTCTTTACTCGGGAAATAGTGGTAAAGGGTTCCTGTAGAAACTCCAATTCCTGAGGCAATTTCTCGCATTGTGACGGAGGAATAGCCTTTTTCGGCAAAAAGCTCAAAACTTTTGTTCAGTAATTCTTTGCGGTACAATTCGCGGTCAACTATTTTTGGCATGGATCGATCTTCAGATTTTTGATTCTAGATCCTAGGTTATCGGAGATTTAAGGGCGATCGACCAAATATTCCTATATCGAACATCCGATATAGTATAACCGACTACAAAAAAAGCTTTTGACGGCTGATATTGGAAAATATAAGTATATCGAACAGTTGTTATAATTAATGTTGCACAGACTACCAGAGCTTGTCAAGGGGTGCAGTAAAATTATCTTTGGAGTCAATTTGTCGCGGCGATTTGAGCCAGAAATCCAAAACACCCCGCCATCAATCTCCACATAAAAGCCCCGAATCGATCGTGGGAATCTGCACCTTAAATCTCATGAAAGTACGAACCTACGAAATCGGCGACACTGAAAAAATTGTCAAACTATTTTACGACACCGTGCACGAAGTAAATATCCGCGATTACACAACAGCCCAAGTAGATGCTTGGGCGCCAGCAGATACCGACATTCAAAAGTGGATGCAAAGTTTAAGCAGTAAATTTACCTTCGTAGCAGCAGAGGGCGATACAATCGCAGGTTTTGGAGAATTAGAAATCAACGGCCATATCGATCGCTTTTACTGTCACAAAGACTTTCAAAGACAAGGAGTTGGGACGCTAATTTTAACACAAATCGAGTTAAAAGCCAAAGAGTTAGGACTTAGAAAGTTATTTACCGAAGCCAGCATTACAGCTCGACTTTTTTTTGAAACCCAGGGATTTATTCTGATTAGAAAACAAGAAGTAGAGCGGAGAGGACAAAAATTTATTAACTTTGCAATGGAAAAAGATATATAAAAAACCACCTTTTGTGTAAAATTAGATCGCAGAGTTGTGTGGAGGAGTTGCGATGGTTACGGAAGCGACAAATGTGCTGGGAACAAAATTAGAAACTTGCTGCACATCGCCCATGACAGGCTATTATCGGGACGGAAAATGCAATACGGGTGGCGGAGATTTAGGGGCTCACACCGTTTGTGCAAAAGTGACAGAAGAGTTTTTGAAGTACACCAAAAGAATGGGAAACGATTTGAGTACCCCGGTTCCCGATTTTAAATTTCCGGGATTGAAGCCAGGGGATTGTTGGTGTTTGTGTGCTTCGCGCTGGAAGGAAGCAATGGATGCTGGATGTGCGCCACTTGTGGTTTTGTCGGCGACTCATGTCTTAACTTTGGAATACGTTTCTTTGAACGAGTTGAAGGAACACGCTGCTGATTTGTAGGAATGTGCGATCGCTTTTAGTCAATAAGGGCGATCGTGCTTTTGGGATCAATACCAAATTTATGATTTGGGACTGAAGTATTTAAGGGCGATCGGGTTTCATTATAAAATTTTATGATTTACTTGGTACTCCCCACTTACAGATAGACTCTGGCTTGAGAGGACAAGTTTTGGGAGCGGGATTTCCGCTGAGGGAAAGTGCAGTCAGTTTAGTCAAAGATTTTAAGGATGTGATATCACTAATTTGATTGTCGCTGAGATTGAGTTCACTGACTTTAGTCAAAGATTGCAAGAGCTTGACATCGCTAATTTTATTGTTGTTGAGGTATAGCCAATTTAGCTTAGTCAAAGATGGCAAAGGCGTGATATCGCTGATTTGATTGAATCCGAGGTAGAGCCAAGTCAGATTAGTCAAAGATTCCAGCGGTTTAATGTCACTGATTTGATTGCCACCGAGGTTTAGACTCGTCAGTTGAGTCAAAGATTTTAAGGGTTTGATATCACTGATTTTATTGTTTTTGAGATCGAGTTCGGTGATACTTGACAGTTTTTGATTAGCCGCATCGCACTCAGTAGTCCCTGCTGTCTTCAGCAACACCTCAACAGTATTTTTGGCTTCAGCACTCAAAGAAGCTTTCTCGCGACACAGTTGAGCAAATGTTTGTTCAGTATTTCCCGATTTCGGATCGGTGGCTGACTCCGAAGGTTTACTTCCACATGATGCGAGGAGTACACAACAAGCAAGTGCGATCGACCTTTGTAAATTCATCTGTTTTGTGCAACCGTAAGTGTCATAATCTGTGTCATCTAATTTCAGTAATTGTATACAACAAGGACACGGCAATGCCATGCCCCTGAAAAACATCCCTTAAAAACTCTCTCAATCAGCTCACTCCGGCAACTTATACTGCCCCACAATTCGCTTAGCATATTCCGGCACGTGAGCCTCCAATTTTTCGGGATAATTCCGCTTCACATACAGATAATTGCGAGTGAAATGAGAATCAATTGAAAACCGAGCATATTCCAAACCCTTCGGCCCAATTCTCTCAATAAACACTCCCATCAACTTCGCCGCCCACATCGGCAAAGTCACACCTTTCTCGTAAGCTGGAATACTTTGTTGAACAGCCTCTTTTCTATTTCCCTGAGACATCACCGGCTGAGTGTTTAGCTGATCCGCTACCAAGTCTAACATTTCTTGCCCAGTATCATTTCGTACCACAATCCACTGCCAGCCAAAAGGTGCACCCATGTAGCCCACCACTAAATCTGCTAAGGAATTAACGTAATCAAAACAGCTCAAACAAGAAGGAGCAAACACATCTTTCAATTCTTTTGTATTCAATCCGAAAAATGGCACTTTTTCCGTAGAACCATCTTCGTGTTTGAAGTGAACGTTAAAGTCTTGCATAAACTCGTAAGACACCACTGTTTCGGGAGAACGGCTAGTCGTGTCTAGGAATTTCTGTAAGCCCGCGCGGCTAACATTATCCACACAGGGAGTTCCGAGAACGTAGAGCTTTTCTAAACCGAGTTGTTTCTCGACTGTGCGTAATGCTTGAATTTGACAGCCGACTCCGATGACTAACAGCCGCTTCATCCCCGACTTTTCGATTTGTTCCAATACTGAAAGGTTGGGTGACAAAGTGGGTTTGTTGACTTTTGCTGCGAGAATTTCTTCGCGATTTGTCGCAATTATCGGCATTGGTTGAAAGCGGTCTTCTTTTGTATTTTGGACGCAGACAACGCCTTCAACGATGCCTTTTTCCAGCATTTCGATCGCAATTGAGCTGACAATTCCCGTCCACTGAGCGCCTTCTATTGGTTCTTTTTTCTTGGCCGCCATCATATTTTGACTGACGCCGAAGTACCAATCGTCGGGATTGTCGAGATTGCGCGATCGCCCGTGAATCTCCTCTTCCAGTTCTGCGATATGCTGAGTTAAGAAAGCGCAAGCTTCCTTGACATAATGGATATAATATGTATCGCACAAACCGCACTCGCTGCAAAGTTCTTTAGCGGGGCGGCGGCTGCCCGGTTTCAGGGCTTTAGATTTCTGGTGTTTAGTGGAATCTATGGCGGTCATCTAAATTGCAAATTTTATGGAGAAAGGGCTTTTGTTAGGATATCACACCCATTCCGGTGATGAAGTATTCGCGCTAATTAAACGTAAAATGGTGTTGGTATTCAGAAACCCCGAATAAAGACGAGCACGGGGGTACGCCCCCTACTAAAACCGGATTTCTCTATGTTATATTTTTGGGGATGAATATCCTTACTCCTTTAGTCCTCGCAGGCGGACTTTGGCTGTTTAGGAGCGAATTGTATTCGCCCGCAATCATTAGTATTTATCCGGATATAACAGGGTATTGCAGGAATAAACTGCAAAATAAAGGTATAAAAAAATGGTAAGATTGTTTGTGACAACAGCCGTTGCTGGCATCATGCTCAATATCGCAATTTCGAGCTTCGGATTTGCTGCTTTAATTCGCCCTGTTGTGGGTATGAATCAAACTGTTGTGGCTCTAGAAAGTATGTTGAACGCCACACAAAAGCCGGCGGCGATCGACTATTCGCGCTTGGGGATTGGCCCAGTTCGTTTGGGGATGTCTGTAGAAGAGGCTAAACGCAAGTTGGGCAAACCGCAGCGGGATGAAACTAAACCGGGTAGCAAGGCTATGGGTGGCAAGATTCGCACGCTAACCTACTCGAAATTGACGGTAGCAGCCTGGAATGGCAAAGTTTATTTAATTTCTACTACGAATCCCAAGTACGTAACAACGAGTAGTATTAAGGTAGGAGATAAAAGTCAAAAAGTCCTTAAAACTTACGGTTACAGCTCGCAATCCGTGCAGGGTGGAGTGAGTCGGTTGACTTACAGCAACGACCAAAAGGCTTCTAATTTGGTTTTGGAACTGAAGGGCGATCGCGTGCAAAAGATTATTGTCGGCACGCAGCTCAACTAAAATACTACACAACCTTCCAAAAATCCCCCTGTAGAGGTTTGTAGTGAGGACTTCAGTCCTTGTTACTTCAGAGGATTTTTAGGTTTGCTGAAAACAAGTATTGAGCATCACGTGCAGTCAAGGTACGTAGTTGCGCTTCAGCGCTCTTTATATCTATGAAAGAGCGCTGAAGCGCAACTACGTACCTATAGATTAATTCCACACATAAAAAAATAAGGTGCGAATTTCGCACCCTACCAGTTAGAAAATAAGGCGCGCAGCGCGCACCCTACTAATTAGCTGTTCTGGGGAACGGGAGCAGGAACGCTCGAACCGACTGAATTAGTCGGCGCGCCAGTCTTAGCCCGCTTCTTGATCAAGATTGGCTTGACGCTGTTTTCTCCACCAATAGGGGGATCTTCTTGTTGAGCGTAATCCGCGCCCATCCAAGCCGGACGGCTTTGATCGAAGGCCATTTGCAAAGCTGCTGCGGCGATCGCATGGGAGTCGTATTCCTCGGACAACTGAGACACCAGAGGCAAGAAAGATGCCATCCGTTCGCCAGCCAAAGCTTCGCGAACTTTACCCTGCATCTTTTCCAACTGACGAGCTTCTATTTGAGCCCGTGTCGGAATGTTTCGTACAGTCAAGCTCGATCGCACGTGGCGTTCAATCAAGCGCAATTTGCGGCGATCCACTGGTTGAATCAGCGTGATCGCAGTTCCTTCGCGGCCGGCCCGGCCCGTGCGTCCGATCCGGTGAACGTAGCTTTCTACGCTATCGGGCAAATCGTAGTTAATAACGTGAGTCAAGTGATCCACATCCAAACCCCGCGCAGCAATATCAGTCGCCACTACCCAGCGGACTTGACATTGGCGGAACCGATGCAGCAAACGTTCCCGCTGTGCCTGATTCAAATTACCGTGATATTCGTCAACGCTGTGGCCTGCTGCTTGCAGTTGGCTAGTAAGTTCCGCCGCCGACTGCCGAGTCCGCACAAAAATCAGCGCCGATTCCGGGTCTTCCATTTCTAGGATTGGCTGCAAAGCTCTTGCCTTAGACCAGCCGCGGGGAACCATATACACGCCTTGGCTGATGCGTTTCGGCGTTGCTTTTGGTTGTTCTACTGTGACGTTGACTGGGTTCCGCAAATGCCGCGCTACCAATTTCCGAATAGAAGCTTCCATCGTCGCCGAGAAAAATGCCGTTTGACGGTCTTTTGGTGCAGCATCCAAGATTCTTTCCACATCTTGGATAAAGCCCATGCTCAGCATTTCGTCAGCTTCATCCAAAACCAGCCACTGTACCTTGTCGAGTTTCAGGCTGCCGCGGCTGAGCATATCCAATATGCGTCCGGGTGTACCGACAACAATGTGAACGCCGCGCTTCAAACGCTGCATTTGGCGATCGATCGATTGACCGCCGTACACGGTCAGAACTTGCAGAGAGCGACCGACTTTTACCGGGCCGTCGCTGCTGATACCGCTCAAATCGCGGATGGCTTCAGTTACCTGCATGGCCAATTCACGAGTCGGTGTGAGCACCAATGCTTGCACCGCAGTTAGATCTAAATCAATCCGCTCCAAGATGGGCAACGAGAATGCTGCCGTTTTGCCCGTTCCAGTTTGAGCTTGACCCACAACGTCGCGGCCTGCTAGCAGGTGCGGAATTGCTTGTACTTGGATGGGAGTAGGTTCTGTAAAGCCGAGTGTTTCCAGATGGAGAACGAGTTCTTCGGAAAGACCCAAACCTTCAAACAATAAATTCATTAATTCTCCTAATAACGAGTCTTAGCCTTCTAAGTTGCCCAACTCGGATGCGGATTTCTGCTCTAGGGCAGGAACTCATTGTGAGTTCTGTATGGTGCTGCGCCTGCGCGCACCTTTTCAAATAGCAATCGAGTATAGGGCAGCTCCGTCGATGGTGACTAATTTACCGATTCGACAGCCGTCTTTGATTTTCTGACATCACCGATACCAACCGCCAGCGGTGGGGTTATCGGCTTCCAACATTCTTTAAACAGTACATTGGACTTCCTTTGAGGTACTTGCAAGCTTTCTCTCTAGGGCATTTTATAGTGAGGATGATGACCAGCCCCACTTTACTACATATATAGTAGTTACAGTTTTGTTGGTTCAGGCGCTATCCCGCAATCCGTCGCCTGCGGGATTCAACAGGGTATGTAGCGACCGTCAGTCGATTTTAGATTTTAGATTTTAGATTTTAGATTTACTCCACAGATGAATCTGGCAGCTTGAACTAGCGTCTAAAATTTTAATCTCTCTACTCCTGGCGTCGGCGGCTTCTATCCGTTTTTGGACTACCGTTACCGCCTATCCATCTCAACACTCTTTCGGGATACCGTTGTGGTGTAGGGCGGACGGCGAAGCAATCTCAAATTCTCCCCGCTGGTTTCTGACTTTATATTAGCATAACTCTTTACATTCAGAAACAAAACAGTGAACTACCCGACGCTGACCTGCGGTAGAGCACGGGCTTCCCAATTCATTGGCAACAGCCGCCAGAACTCCGTAATTCTATTGGTCTTACATTGCCTCGCCCGGGCAGGAGTCCTTCCAAGACCCATACTTTTTCTGGCAACACGTACCTATGAGCTTGGTTTTCGCTTACGGCATTGGTGGTCAAGATGTACCAATTTTATCAGAAGAATTGCTCGTTTCCTCATCCACCCCGTCGCTGTTCCACAGCACGGCTTGGAATTCGACTCGCGGGAGTGGAATCGTCAACTCACTGGCACTCATCCCGACGCGAGGCTACGCTCCTAGCGGGGGGCTGATACTGCTTTAGCTAACGAGACAGTTCGAGCGATTTCTACTTGACCATGAAGGTCGTAGAAATCTGCGTCTGTAATTTTCACAGGTACGATCGATCCCAGCCGTGCTTCTCCTGTCACATAGACGAGTCCGTCTACTTCTGGGGAGAACCGGGCGGATCTACCAATCAACTCACCTGTCTCTGGTTGTTCTTGTTCTATCAGGACATCAACTACCTGACCGACAGATTCTTGATTCTTTTTTAATGATATAGGTTGTTGTGCCGCCATAACTGCATTTCGCCAAATTTCCATTTTTTCTGCTGGGAGTTGATTTGGCAAGCTGTAGGCTGGGGTGCCTTCTTCGGCGGAAAATGTGAATACTCCGACGTGATCGAATTCGTGGCGCTTGACAAATTCCAGCAAGTGTGCTGCGTGTTCGTCTGTTTCGCCAGGGAAGCCGACTATAAAAGTTGTCCGCATCACGGCACCAGGAATTGATGCTTTCAGGCGATCGACTATAGCATCATTAATCCCAGCTTGAAAAGGCCGATTCATCGCGCGCAGAACTTCGGGATGGGAATGTTGCAGCGGTAAATCTAAGTATGGCAAAACGTTGTGAGTTTCGCGGATGGCTTCGACAACTTGGGGAGTCAAACCTGTAGGATAGGCGTAGTGCATCCGAATCCAAGGTACATCTACTTCGCCCAAAGCGCGGAGTAATTCGGCTAGTTTGGGTTCGCCATAAATATCTTTGCCGTAGTTGGTGGTAATTTGAGAAATTAGGATAATTTCCTTTACCCCTTCGGAGGCTAATTGCTTAGCTTCAGCGACAATAGATTCTATGGTGCGCGATCGCTGATTTCCGCGCAAGTGCGGGATAATGCAAAAAGCGCAACGGTAGTCACAGCCTTCGGCTATTCGCAGATAAGCGACACCTTCCGATGTTGTGCGATAGCGAGGAGTAGTTTCGTCAGCGATGTAAGTAGGTTCACTAGAGACGAGGGAAACTCGATCGCCCTTTTCGACCCTTTGCATCACATCGACTATTTTATGATAATCACCAGTGCCGACAATTGCGACGGCTTCGGGCAATTCATCCAGCAATTGCTGCTGAAAATGCTGTGCCATGCAGCCAGTGATGACTACTTTTTTATTAGCTTCGGCTAATTCTACCAGGGTGCGGACTGATTCTTCTCGCGCAGCTTGGATAAAACTGCAAGTATTGACGACGACGTAATCGGCTAATTCTTCATTAGAATCGACTTCATAGCCTGCTTGAGCCAGCAAGCCAATCATGTGTTCGGTATCAATGCGATTTTTTTCGCAGCCGAGGTGGGTAAATGCGATCGTTGGCTTCGTTGCCATGCAGTAATATTTGCTGTTGCGCTATTTTCAAGAACGTTTTATGGTATCACACAATTTCTAAAATTGCAAGGTTGCGTGAATTTGAACCGGGAATTCAGCATCAAAACCAAATAAACCGGATTTTTGGGAGTTTCTGCGCTGGAAATCTATCACAGTACAGAATTATTTTATATGATGATTCTCTATAAATTTAAAAGAATACGCAGTCTTTCCTCTACCATCATTAATGTTGTTGGAGAAACTGCGCCCCACAGTTCAAAAAGTCTTTCTATACTAATTGAGCGTACATCTTCACATTTGATGAAACTTCGCTGTCTAAGTCCTCCTTCTGGAGGGTTAACTTCAACGTGCCAGGGGATTCCCTTATCCTTAGATGTAACTGGCAGCACAACGACTAATGCCGAAGCACCCTGATTGAATGAATCTACAGATACTATCAGACAGGGACGCTTGCCAGACTGCTCGCGTCCTCGTATTGGATTCAAGTCAATCAGCCATATATCACCGCGTGATGGTTTTGCTGCTGAGGTCATTCTAAACCATCCTCTAAAGTAATATCCCAGACCGATCGTTCTTCAAGTTCTTCTTGCCAAGCTTCGGAGTTATTGCGTAGAGCAATATAAGCTTGGTTTGCTGCTTCTAAAAACTGTTGTCTTCGGTATTGTTCGATCGCTTGTTCGAGAACTGCTTGGATTGATTTTCCAGAGTTTGCAGAGAGTTCTGCGAGGATTTTATAAGATGTATTGGCGATCGTAACTGTAGAAGTTTGATTCATGTTAGTTTTTTACTTACCCCAAAGTTACCCAACTATTATAGCTCGTATTCAAGTATCCGTTCGTCTTGCGGGAAATCTTGCGGGAAGATTGCACCTCGGTTTTGTAGTTCATACTTTGCATCTTCAGATAGTCCGGCATTGTTACCAAATCGAGAACTTTCTACTTTGGCAGTGCTCAGATTGGCATTGCTCAAGTCGGCATTGCTCAAATCGGCATTGCTCAAATCGGCATCACTCAAGTTGGCACTGCTCAAGTTAGCATCGCTCAAATTGGCGGTACTCAGGTTGGTCGCTGTCAAATTAGCATTGTGCAAATTGGCATTGCTTAAATTGGCATTGCTTAAGTCAGCATTAATCAAATCGGCACCGCTCAAGTCCGCATCGCTTAAGTCGGCAAAACTCAAGTCGGCATCCATTAGCAAAGCATTTCTCAAGTCAGCACCACTTAAGTCAGCGCGACAAAGTTTTACGTTTGTTAGTTTAGCATTGCTTAAGTTCGCAAAACTCAGATCGGTACGACTCAAATCGGTATTATCTAAGTCAGCGCCACTGAGATTGAATCGGCTCAATTTGCAGCCAACTGCTTTAACACTACTTAAATCAGCTCCTGCTAAATCTTTATCTGGATTTAGACCAGCCTGTTTCATCAATTCCGATAAATTATCTGTATCTGCTTCAAGGATTTGTTTGATGTCATTTGCAAGCAATTCAGACTCACTAGAGTTAGGAAGTTGCGATTGTCGTCCCTCAAATTTAGTCGGCTCAGACTCACTGGTATTAGGAATTTGCGATTGCTTTGTTCCACTCGCAATGACAGGATGATGTTTGAGTTGCGATTGCTTCGTTTCACTCGCAATGACAGAATTCTGTATTAGCTGAGTCTGCCTCGCATAAAATTTAGTCAGTCGCTTCTCTTCGCTCCAAGCAACAAACGCAATTCCCCCAACTACACTTAACCCTACTGTCAAAGCTGGCGGACTTCCTCCTGTCAGCAACAGTATCCCCAACAAACCAACACCAACTTGAGCCGTTTGCTTGACTAAAGAATTTAATCCAGCTTCAGCTTCTTCATAAAGACTAATTTGTTTCCGGTTGACTAAAGTCATATCAAATATCTCCTAGGGATTATTTTTCAAATCTTTTAAATCTGCCCAAAATCTACCAATAATTCGACCTGCGAGAACTATCCACAACAAAAAATCAGAAGCTACAATAATGAAACAAGCATAACGAGATACACCCCAAGGGCTTTCTTTTAGACAAATATCGAAACCTGAAAAATCTTTACCGATAATAATTTCACCGATTAAACCGGGAAGTTTTAAAAGAATACCGATCGCGATCGCATCCTGAATTGACCCAAAAACTGTTCTCCCAAGTTGACCCATTAACCCATATAACACCTGATCGACAACCTCTAAAACATTCATCACTAACTTTTGCGTGAATGTACCCAATTTCGTACTTACTGGAGGAGATGGCACTACAGGAGTTGGACTCGATTGGGATGGTGTCGGAGTCGGAGTCAGCGGATTCGGCGGCGTAGTCATTACGGCACGGTATAAATTTTTATAAATATCGATCGCACTTTTTCAGATTATATCACACCAGAAAGTCTAGGAATAACAGCTTTGGTTAGTTCGGCAAACCAGCAAGAAAAATCTTCTCTGCCGTTAATTTCAACTCTGGGAATGCCAGCGATTCAACTATGTCATTTCCCCGAAATTGGCTGATTTGATATTCCCCGTCAACCAACTGATAAACCGAGATAGTAGGTTGTTTCGGATTACCAATAAAGCGTCTGCCGCCCAAAGCAGCATAATCCACAACCCAATATTCCGGGATACCCAATCTTTCATAATCAGCTACTTTAACCAGGTAATCATCTTGCCAGTTCGTACTGACAACCTCTACAGCCAATCGCACCGAAGATCCCATCGTGATGACGGATTCTTTTTTCCAGCGTGGTTCGTTTGCAAGTGCGGTTCTGTCTAGGACTATTACGTCTGGTTGATAACCTGCTTCGTCACGGACGGGTTTAATTAGGCAATCACCAGGGATAAAGTAAGGCAATTGCAGCCGTCTGATTTCAAAATTGATTTCACTGGAAAGAAAACCCGTAACTTCCGAATGGTCGCCGGTTCCTAAAGGCATTTCAACAATTACTCCGTTGTGTAGTTCGTACTTATGGACAGAGTTCTCTGGATACCAGGCAACGAACTCATCAAACGTGATTGTTTTGGATATGGTTTGGATCATGTTGCGGTTTCCTCTGTCTGGTGATTAGTATGCGGAAAGCTAGAAGATTACACAATGTACAAAGTACAATTTTTGATATTCTTTTAATATCCGATCGCCCCCCAGTCGTTCTAGCTCGGCTCGGTTGGAGGCAGACCGGCTCGAAAAATCACCTCGGTAGTCAACCTCAACTCTGGGAAAGCCAGCGATTCAACTATGTCATCGCCCTTAAACTGTTTTACCTGATACTCGCCGTCAACCAACTGGCAAACCGATAGTGTGGGTTGTTTGGGAGTACCGATGAACTTGCGGCCGCCCAAACCGAGGTAGTCCACAATCCAGTATTCGGGGATGCCCATTTCTTCGTAGTCGGCGAATTTGAGATGGTAATCGTCCCGCCAGTTGGTACTGACGACCTCTACAGCCAGTCGCACCGAAGACCCCATCGTGATGATGGATTCCCTATCCCAGCGCGGTTCTTTTGTGAGAGCTGCTTCGTCTAGGACAACTGCGTCTGGCAGGTAGCCCGCCTCGTTGCGGACGGGTTTGAGCAGGCAGTCGCCGGGGATAAAGCAAGGCAATTTCAGTCGCCTGATTTCTGCGCTGATTTCGTCCCTGGTTAAACCTATAACGCGGGAATGGCGGCCAGTTCCTAAAGGCATTTCAACAATTACTCCATTGTGTAGTTCGTACTTATGGACAGAGTTCTCTGGATACCAGGCAACGAACTCATCAAACGTGATTGTTTTCGATATGGTTTGGATCATGTTGTGGTTTCCTCTGTCTAGCGATTAGTATGCGGAAAGCTCAAATATTACACAAGGATTTACGACAACGTTGTTCGTAATCCTTGACATAGGAAGTGAAGTTTGGTATAGTCTCGCGTCCATAATATCAAAATACCGATCGCGTCGATCGACCTCAAGAAATTAGGAGACGGCAGTGCCGTGTCCCTACCCACAATAATACTGTAGGGACACGGCATTGCCGTCTCCTCTATATCATTCCTTAGTTATTTGGGATTTTACATAAAGCATTTTGCAACATACTTTCAAAAAAAGTATCCAGAGAAGTTCCCGATGCTTTCGTCATCGCAGAAAGTACACTTTTCTGAGCAAAAGAACAGTAAAGCCCCGCTTCCAAGAACCAAGGTTTTCCCTGCGGATCTATCCGAAAATCAAATAGACTATAATCGCGACAACCCAAAGCTATATGAGATTTTCTGGCCATATCCCAAACTCTCTCAGTTGCCGAATCGCTGATGTCAACTATCCACGATTTGGTACTATCTTTAGCGGCATAACCCAAGCTGCCATCGTCATTTTGTTTCAGCTTATCGGCATAACTCCGAATCGGCATTGTATCGGCATCTAGAGCATATTCTTCTAGTGGCAAACAGACTAACTCGCCTGCTTTGACGATGATTCCACAGCGAACTTCTCTACCCAATTCAATGAATTTTTCTACTAGCACTTCATCTGAATGAGTCAATGCTTTCTGCAAAGCTGCATCATAGTCAGCAGCATTTTTCACGAAAGCCACTCCAATGGAATTATCACTATTCACTGGCTTAAGTACGATCGGGAAATCAATCAAAGTTCGATCGCCCGCACGGACAACTTCTCCCAACGGTACACTTACCCCAGCGGCTGCTACCACTGCTTTAGTCCTCGCTTTGTCAGCCACCAGCGCCATCAACTCTGCGGGATTACCCACATAAGGAATACTCAGCAGATCGAAGAAGCTGCGGTATTGAGTCATGCCTGGGATGCAAAACATCTGGGGGATCATTACGTCAATCTTTAGGTCGGTCAGCACCTGCACAGCGTCCGCTAAAGACATGGGATGAGCGGCCTCGATCGCACTTTTATCGAGAGATGTCGGAAAACGCCAGGTGCGATCGGGAGAAACATAGGCAATATGAAATTCATACAGTGCTGAATTAGCCGTATTCTCCAAACAATCTTGGGCGTAAAGGCGTGACAAGTCACAGTAAAAATCACTGACTGCCGATCCAACTAAATGCAAAACCCGTAATACTGACATACTCAATCTCCTCCTATTTCCACAAGTTTGCCAATATTAAAATCAATCCGAATCCACTCTTTCGGCTTCTGCAAATTTCCCCATAACAATAATGGGATTTGCCAATGATGCACCATCAAAAATGGTAATGGATCGTTCCAATCGAAGATGGCATCTTTACCTTGAACAATAATTTGTAACCGCTCAGAAACTAGCTTTGGCGACGACAAATTAGTCACCAATCGCCAAATTTCGTGGTAAATCCAGTAAGTCGGGCGGCTAGATGCCAAGGGCTGCACAGTTTGTGGTAAAGAGTCGCGATCTAAATAAGCCTTGGCGACATCGGGATGGTTGTAAAACATCGTGATAGCTGAATGGGTGCGGGGATTACATTCGATCGCATAAATCTCTCCATCATCCGCCGCCTGAATGAAATCAAAGGAAACTTGTCCAGTCAAATTGAG
This sequence comes from Microcoleus sp. PH2017_34_RAT_O_A, assembly GCF_020737885.1. Classification (NCBI taxonomy): domain Bacteria; kingdom Bacillati; phylum Cyanobacteriota; class Cyanophyceae; order Oscillatoriales; family Microcoleaceae; genus Microcoleus; species Microcoleus sp. PH2017_34_RAT_O_A. The sequence continues at coordinate 45,247 of NZ_JAEQDD010000044.1, forward strand.
ACTTTTGGCAAACAGACGAATCCAATTTTCGATATCCGGGCGATCGACATTTTCGTAGTTAACCTGAAATGCTGATGATTCACAACAACAATGCAACTGAACATGACCATCACGGATGGTACTGTGAGTGCAGAACTCTTGCCCCGGAATATACTCTTGCATAATCCAAGGTTTACTCTCGGAAATTGGTAAAGAGTTGACAAAAGTGGCTGTTTCGGCTGGGGTTTCGCAGGGTAATTTAGTGAGATCTAATCTGCGAATAGAATCGTAGGGAATACTTTTGATAATGTATTTGCGCTGTGCACCAGTGAAGTCAAAATCAATTACTTGCTGGGGATTTGTAATTAGGTAAGACTTCGGAACTCGCAGCCCCAAGGCTTCGGCAGCAGCGGCAAATGTATATTTATCATCCAATCTTTGCAGCATTTCTACATCTACGTGCATTACCGTACAGTGGGGAGAAAGTACGCTTTGGACTTCGGCATCGTAGTAACTGGCGACGGGACTACAAACGGGCACGTAAACATTAACTCCCTCTTGTTGGACGATTTTTAGGAGTGCTTGCGGGTATTCCTCTGTCTGGGGATTTGGTACTGTATAAAAGCGATCGACTGCCCAAGAGTAACGATGACCGGTTAGCCAGTATTTCTCAGTTTCTATCAAAATTACCCGATGACCGGCCTTGTGGAACGATCGGGCTAGCTGTAATGCCTTAGTCATCTTGCCGCCACTGATCAAAATCGTTTGCGGATTGGTTGCGGGCGATCGAGACTGGAACGGTTTGATGATGATGAATCTCAGCAATGCCACCATTGTCAAAGTTAGATTCAGGGGCATTACTAATAGCAATAATGTCAGAGTTGCTATGGTTTTAATTGCTGTTTGGAATCCCATACTTCCCACTTTTATTTCTGGTTCAGATGGCATCGTTGCAACTGAATTTGTTTTCATAATAATTTTCTGGTATGACATACTAACGGGAGATCCCTACTTTTAAAATATACTCGTAGGGGGAAGCCTTCCGGCAGTAAATCTCTGGTTCTGACGAATTAATTCTCTATGTTAATCGACATCTAAATGCAGTTTTAGAGCAATATTTACAAGCTGCATAATTTCCTCATTCAAACTTCCCACTGCATCGCTGGTAATTCGCTGTTTAGAAATTGTCCGTATTTGCTGTGCTTGCACTTTAGAAGATTTGGATAAACCGCTATCCTCTGGATTTAGCAATACCTCGAAAGGGTAGATACGGGTTATATTCGAGGTAATTGGTAGAATTGTAACTGTATTGGCGGCACGGTTATTAGCATCATTGCTTACCACCAATACGGGACGGCGTTTGTCTATCTCAGAACCAACCGTAGGACTGAGATTCGCGTAGTAAATTTCACCACGTTTCATCTGTTAATCCATCGGCAACCGTTAAATCCCAAACGGAGTCTACTTCACTAGATGCTTGTCGGTAAGCAGATTCTAGTTCTTGATTCCTCAACAATTCTAAAGCTAATTCAATTACTTTGGATGGCGATTTGCATCCTTTAGCAATTTTGTAGCTTTCAATGAACTGTAGTAGTGATTGTGGTAGGGAAATTGATATTTCTTTAGCTTGCATTATCTTAGCAATTGGTAATTACAAAGATTTCTACTTAACTATAGCATAAGCAGTAAATCAGGAGACGGCAGTGCCGTTTCCCTACCTGATTATTTTGGGGTAGGGACACGGCATTGCCGTCTCCTCATTAATGTTGCTGTCTCCTCATTAATGTTGCCGGAAATCAGGATACGGCAGTGCCGTTTCCCTACAATATTATTTTGGGGTAGGGACACGGCATTGCCGTCTCCTTATTAATTTTGCTAAACGCGCCGAATCAAGGTAATCCCATCTCTCAATGGCACTAACACCTGCTCTACGCGCGGATCGTCAACTACAGCCTGGTTGAATTTAGCGATCGCAATTCCGTTAGCAGTAGCAGTATCCGACAAATAGGGCTGTCCCTGCATCAGAGTATTATCGGCACAAATCAAGCCATTGGGCGCCAACAAACCAGTCGTCAGAAGTAAGTCGAGATAATCTGTGTATCCACCTTTATCAGCATCGATAAACACTAAATCGAACACTTCTCCAGCAGCAGCCAATTGTTTCATGGTTTCTAAAGCCGGTGCCACCTTCACTGATATTTTGTGGCCAGCAGTCGATTCGTCGAAACACTTCTGGGCAAATTCAGCGACGTAAGCATCGACTTCGCAGGCTACCACTTCTCCATCAACCGGCAGGGCTTCAGCCATCGCTAGTGCTGAGTAGCCAGTAAACATCCCGATTTCCAGCACGCGCTGTGCCTTCGTCAGATGGACGAGAAATTTGAGCATTTGCCCTTCCACATGGCCGGAGAGCATCTCTTGTTCCAAGTGGCGCACTGTCTCGCCGTCGGAGAATCGCTTACTCCAATCTTCTGATTGGGTGCGCTTGACTAAGGTGGCTAATGCCGGAGATTCGGCTGTGGTACAAAGGTTCAGGTAAGGATCGAGACCATTTGCCAACTCATAGGCTTGTTGTAATTCTGCCTTGAAAGCTCGATCGATCGCATCTTGAGACTCTACCTGCTGGACTAGACTTTCGAGTTTAGCCGCTAGAATCCCAACTGGGGTAACAGGTCTCATCTTTATACCCCTGCTGTGGAACGAGTTCCAACTTTGTTCAGTACCACATACATATTCTCGCCATCGCCATTGCGTGGGTAGCCATGACAGATTTTTTGATGCACCGCTAGGGCTTCATCTAACTCAGTCCGAGTCAAATCATTCATGAAAAAGCAGTCACCAATGGGGCATGGAGCCGCCGCACGTTGGAGACCGTCACGGGTACGGGCGATGGATGTTGTTGCTTTCCAGAGCAATTCTGATGTAAGATGAGGGCTATCAATTGCTAGTCCGAGGCGACTCATTAATCCTAGGATGCGATCGCGCGAGGCGATCGAAATGTAGCCCCGTTGTTGAGCAATAGTCGCCGAAAAAGCCATATCGATGGCGACACTATGGCCGTGGAACATCGGAATTTCCGGTGTTAGTTCCAGCGTCGGACTCCAAGTGTGACCATAGGCAATCACTCGATCCAAATCTAGCTCGTGCAGGTTTGGTACTTCTAAGGCTAGCATTGATTGAATCGCATTGTAGGTTAAGCGATGCGCCACTTCTCGCAGTTCTGATGTGCCATCTAGATACCCAAAGTGGCTGTGCAGCAATGCTTCGCCGTAGTTTTCCAACAATTCAAAGATTTCTTTGTTGCCAACAACCGCGATCTTAATTAACTCTGCCATGCCGTTGCGTATTTGGTCGATCGGCAGAGTTTTCAGGAAAGAGAAGTCTAAAATTACTTTCTGCGAAGCATGGTAAGCACCGAGGCGGTTTTTTAGTTTACCGTGATTCACAGCTACCTTGATCGCCACACTCGCATCAATCAGCCCAATTAGGGTTGTTGGTACGCGAATGTAGTTAGTCCGACGGCGATAGGAGGAGCAGGCAAAACCTGTTACGTCAGTAGTCAATCCACCACCGACTACCAAGACAGGTTCTTTCCGCACCAGTCCGAAATCAACAAAGGCATCTATGATGCTTTCAAAGGTGGTTAAGGTTTTATCTGGTTCCTTGATACTCACTGGAAAGACGGTTAAATCTATCTCGTGATACTGGAAGTAAGAGTGCATCTGCTTGCCGTACAAACCATACACTGTCTGGTCTACAACCATTAGACAGCGACCAAATTGCCGATAGCTATCCGCAATTTCTGGATTTTCGAGTTTGAAAGCGCCATCTACATAGAGTAGACTGAAATCAATTTTTTCGTACCCTTCAATGTGAAAAGCGCGATCGGTAGCTGTAAACGTAGCTTGAATGTCACCCATAAATTTTTTTCACTTTCATGTTGGTAAGTAACTGTAAGTATCCGGGCGAACCTCAAAATTATCAATCCCTTTGTTGGTAAGCTTCCTAGGTATTAACTGGACAAATTAATTATTTAATATTACGTTAACAATTGACCTGAAAGTTCACTTTCAAACCTGTTTGTTAAGAATACGTTAAATACTGTTTGTACAGCATTTGTACTGAAAGCCATCCTAGGATCGAGTTGAGACGGCCTCAATGCTTACACAAAACTTAACATAACGAATTTCTCATATTTGTGCAACCAAATTTAGATAAATCTCATAAAACTGTTGAGGAATATTAGATAATGGGCGATTTTTAGTTAAAAAATTTACAGATAAATCAGTATTTGAGGAAATTTATGTATTCTAGGATACTCAGTAAGCCAAAGGGCGATCGCCATTGACAATAAATGTATAAAATTATACTGAAAATTCAGGGAGTGTTTTAAAGTCAATTCAGCTTAGGCTGGAAACACCAAAGACAAATCCAGAGACAAATCGGGAAACCCCGGAATTACGACAGCCTCATTTTGCAGAACGACTTTTTGCGATCGATAATTGAAATCACCTTGTCTTTTTTGATAAGGTTCGCTGTGCATTTCGAGTTGACGATCGACTAAATTAAATATCCAATAATTAGCAATTCCAGATTCGGCATAGAGAGATAGCTTTGTTTCGCGATCGTACTTTAAAGTAGAATCAGAAACCTCAATTACTAACAAGATATCCGCAGGCTCCGGGTGAGAAGCTAAATAACGATCGGAACGATTGCGGGCGATAACCACATCAGGTTCTGGTTCGCTATCTGTAGTAGATAAAATTATCGGCTCTTGACCGCGCACGATCGCCTTTTTTATCGCCAGCGTGCACAACTCTCCTAATAGTAGCGAATTACAAACAGAATGAAACGTAGTTTTAGCAGCTTTGATGATAATTTCTCCGCGAATCAATTCTACTTGCTCATCGGGAGCGAAAAATCCCAGTTTTCCCAAACGGTGATATTCTGCGATCGAGAATCTTTTCGCGGTGACACTATTCGTAGCTTTCCTTACCTACTTTATTTCTTAGTCTCGCGTTGCGCGGACTTTGTTTTTGTAGACGCGATTTCAATCGCCGAGTTATCTGAGAAGATATATTAAGCCCGATCGCCCGGGAGCACTTGAACAGCAGCAGCCTCCGGTAATCGATCGTAAGAACTTCCACCCAAACTATTAACTTGACGCATCAAAGTGCCCATTTCCAGAGCACTCATCCCATAATTCCAGCCCAAATTGCTCTTAATTCCCGCCCTTTCCAAAGCTTGCTGCATCGTGTCAGTCGTCACCACGCCAAAAATCACCGGGACACCACTTTGAAAAGCAGCAGCAGCAATTCCTTTAGAAACCTCACCAGCTACAAAATCGAAATGCGGAGTTTGACCGCGAATTACCGCACCCAGACAGATTACCGCATCGTAGCGGCCAGAAAGAGCAGCTTTGCGGGCCACCAAAGGAATTTCAAAACATCCGGGAACCCAATAAAAATCAACTTGATTTCCATGAGGATTGATATCAACGCCGTGGCGTTTCAAACAATCTTGACATCCTTCCAAAAGTTTGTTGACAATCAAATCGTTAAAACGACCGATGACAATCGCAAATCGCAAAGATTCTGTTTGAGTAAAATTTCCCTCGAAAACTGCCATAGTGCTCTAATTTTAGATTTTAGGTTTTAGATTTTAGATTTTTGTTTGCCAGAAGGTAAAGTTTAGAAAGCAGAAACATCTGATTTTAATCTCAAGTGCACAAACATACAGGATCGCGCGGATTGGAAATTTTTTAGTGGGTACCGAATACCGAATACCTTCAAAATTCTGGTTAATGCCTTCAGCCTTCTATCTTTTACCTTCTTTATTCGAGAGCGATGGGCGAGCTTAAACTACCAAAAAGTTCAATACAGCCACTGCAATAACCAGCAAGAACCACAGACCTGAACCTACAAAAATCAAGGATTTAGACTGATTCCAGTTTTGGGGAGAGGCATAAGCAACAGGCACGCCAACTACCATCACAAAAGACAGCAGTACGAGAGCCAGTAAAACCAATTGAAACAGAATTGATAACATTTTTTCTCCTTTCGATATAGCCGTGCGTTGACGAGAAATAGTTTGTAATAATCTGGATAAAAATTCCAGATTATAGTTTTTGACCCATTTAAAAACGGGTTCACTTCCCCGACTTACGTCGTGGAGATTTCAAAATCTTAGACCAAAGTTGCATCTCCCAGATCGATCTGTGGAGTAAATCTAAAATCTACAATCTACAATCGACTGACTGTATCCCGATAGTAATCCAGAAATTGTCGGTTGATTGATACGAAAGAGACTTTGCAAATTCGGGCGTTGCGCGAACAGGCGCCAGCGGCTCTTGAGATTTACATCAATTTTATCATTGTTCGCTACTTGACAGAACACTGGGTTCAAGACAGGCTGAAGGCTGAGTTAAGCAGTCGAGGTCGCATTAAACCTCGGAAACCGGGTTTATTAGGTGATTTCTGGTTCCTCGTCGCAATTTTTTTACCTAAACCCGGTTTCTAGCCCCATGCGTAAGTTTTGCTATAGTGCGATCGCCCGGTATCAAAGCCCCAGAAATTGCTAGTGTGGGAGTGAGAGATACGAGATTTTCCGGCTATGGACTTAGTTTTGTGCCACACAACAGCAGATTTTGACAGCTTGGGAGCAGCGGTGGGACTTTGCGTGCTGCGCCCCGGTAGCAGAATTGTGCTGACTGGGGGTTGTCACCCGACAGTGCGGGATTTTTTGGCGCTACACCGCGACGAGTACCCGCTGATCGAACGTCGATCGGTCAATCCGCAACAAATTCGATCGATTACTATAGTAGATGCCTCGGGGCGCGATCGTTTAGGAAAAGCCGCCGAATGGCTGGATTTGCCACACCTCAACGAAATAGCGGTTTTTGACCACCATCTCCAAGCCGATTTAGACATCCCCGCTACGGTTACACAGATTGAAGCTGTCGGCGCAACCACCACATTAATTGTCGAAAAACTCCGCGAAAAACTCAAAAATTCAGCAGAAAACGGCGATACAGTATCCCGGCTTTTACCTTCAGAAGCCACAGTCATGGCCCTCGGTATCCACGTCGATACCGGTTCCCTCACCTTCGACGGCGCAACCGCGCGAGATGCAATGGCTTTGGCGTGGTTGATGGAACAAGGAGCAAGTTTGCGGGTAATCTCTGAATATGTAGAACCCGGTTTGTCTCCGCAATTGCAGGATTTGCTCAGAGAAGCATTGGAGAATTTGCGATCGCAAACCTTGCACGGTTATACAGTAGCTTGGGTATTACTTTCTACTGAAGCCTACGTGCCCGGACTTTCGGCGCTAGCTTCTCGCTTGTTGGATTTAACTGAAAGCGATGCTCTACTTTTAGGCAATGTCTATAAATTTAGCGAAAACGACAACCGCAACATCGCCCAATCGCCAGTTTCCAACCGCTTAGCTATTATCGGTCGATCGCGCATCGAAGGCACAAACCTCAGCGAATTGTTCAAACCTTTCGGCGGCGGAGGCCACGCCCGCGCCGCATCCCTCGCCACCCGAGATGTTGACGCCCTGCTGACTTTAAATCAATTAGCCGACGAACTCAAAGCTCAAATCCCGCACCCTCCCACCGCCCGCGAATTAATGTCATCCCCAGTGAGGAGCATTCGCCCGGAAATCTCCGTGGGAGAGGCTCACCGTATCCTCCTACGTTACGGACATTCTGGACTTTCAGTGGTCGATACGGGCGATCTACTGGCAGGCATTATCTCGCGCCGCGACATTGATATCGCCCTCCACCACGGTTTCAGTCACGCTCCGGTTAAGGGTTACATGACTCCGCAGCTAAAAACGATCGCCCCGGATACCTTGCTGCCAGAAATTGAAGCTTTAATGGTGACATACGATATCGGGCGTTTGCCAGTGTTGGAAAACGGCCAACTCGTGGGAATTGTGACTCGCACTGACGTGTTGCGGGAATTGCACCAGCAAAAAGCCCGCGATAGGGGCAGTAATTCTCAATTGTCCGATTATCCTGTATCTGAGTCGGTTGAGCAGTTGTTGCGATCGGGCATTAGTAGCGAATTATGGCAATTATTGTCGATCGCTGCCAACATTGCACGAGAGCGCGGCTGGCAACTTTATATTGTCGGTGGAGCAGTCCGCGATTTATTATTAGCTTTGAATGACACCAAGGGCGGGCAAGATGCCCACCCCACAACATTAAACTCTTGTGGAACAGGCATCTTGCCTGTTACCCTAACTGATATTGATTTGGTAGTTGATGGCAACTGCGGTACCGACGATTCCGGTGCCGGTGTCGAATTAGCCTCAGCGCTCCAGAAATTATACCCAGACTCGCGTTTAGACGTTCACGGTCAATTTCAAACCGCCGCGCTGCTGTGGCACAAAGACTCTGCTTTCGGTTCGCTGTGGCTGGATATTGCTACGGCTCGTACTGAATTTTATCCTTATCCGGCTGCAAATCCTGAAGTTGAAGCGAGTTCGATCCGCCAAGATTTGTACCGCAGGGATTTTACTATTAATGCGCTGGCTGTGCGGTTGGGAGTTCCCCGCAGCGGCGAATTGTTGGATTTTTTTGGCGGTTTGCTAGATTTGGAATCGCGGCAAATTCGAGTTTTGCACGCTAACAGTTTTATCGAAGATCCGACGCGGATTTATCGGGCGGTGCGGTTTGCGGTACGGCTGGGATTTTCCATTGAATCGCAGACTGAAGGATACATCCGCCACGCTTTGGAAAGCGGAATTTATTACCGAATTCAGGGGGAAAACGGCAGAGCTCCGGCTTTGGAAACTCGCCTCAAAAGTGAATTGAAGTACATTTTGCAAGCTCCTTATTGGCAGGTTGCTTTGCAGATGTTGGGAGATTTGCAAGCTTTGCGCTGTATTCATCCTACTTTAGATTTGGATCGTCCGTTGTGGCGGCGACTGCGTTTGCTCGATCGATGTTTGAATGGAAGGAAGAAATCCGAGGGAAGTCGGAAGAAGGAAGAGGGAAGTCGGAAGAAGGAAGAAGGAAGAGGAAAGAAGGAAGAAGGAAGAAGGAAGAAGGAACAAACTATTCCCAATGCCCAATTCCTAATGCCCGATGCCCAATTCCCAATTCCCAATGCCCAATTCCCAATGCCCAATTCCCAATTCCCAATTATCAATATTCCAGATTGGCTGATGCGGCTGGAAGTTTTGATTGCTTATTTAGCACCGGAATATCGGGTTAAAGTGGCTACAAATCTTCAGTTACCTGCTGACAGTATTAAGCGGCTGGAAGTTTTGGAAGCTGGAAATCAGGAATTAGCAAAGGGTTTACTGAAGTGTAATTTACCCAGTCAATTAGTGTTTCTGTTGAGGAATTATGAGTTGCCGCTGTTAATTGCGATCGCCCTGCAAAGCCCCCGCAGCGCCCGCCGCCAGATTTGGCAATATATCACCCGGTTGGCGAATGTTGAGCCGCCTTTAAACGGCAATGACTTGAAGGCTTTGGGTTACAAGCCCGGGCCTGGGTTTAAGGTAATGTTGGATGATTTGTTGGCGGCTGCGTTGGATGGCGATTTGGGCGATCGGGCTAGCGCGATCTCTTTCTTAGCACAACGTTACCCTCAATCTTAGTCTGCTATAGCGGCTCTAGCTCTCATATGAGGTACGTTGTTGGGCTTCAGCCCTCTTTGTCTGGGAGGTTATATAAGCTGTCAGTCATACCTCATCTTTGTGAGAAAGGCTATATGTCAGCAGCACGTTATTTTTTGTAAATATATCGGCTAATAATTGCTGAATTTTACCGTCATCTTGTATCCGTTAATCGGGTACACTGACTCGTTGCCGCACAGCCATCTTATATCCGTTAAATCTCGCGCCAGCGAATTCGTTGCCGAACTTTTTTCTTCCTTATTCACAAGCCGATCGTCGCACATTATTAGATTTTTTGAGAATTTACGTGAAAAAACAGCGTCCTCCTGGTTTAATCGCAATTGTCGTTTACAAAACTTTTGTAGCAGCCCTCTTGACAGTAACTTCCGTCGCTTTACTTTTAGCGCTGAAGAATCATCAAGCCTTGGAAGATTTTTCGGAATCGTACTTCTTGGAAAGTAAATTAAAAATAATTGAGCTTCTACTAGATAAAGTTCTAAGTGTAAAGCCTAAAACATTACTATTTAGCGGACTTGCAGCAGGACTTTATGCCGCTTTAACTGCTCTTGAAGCAGTTGGTTTGTGGTACGAAAAAGGGTGGGCGACTATTTTGGTTTTAGCGCTGGTAGGTATCAGTATCCCGCCCGAAATATATGAGTTATTTCATGGTTTTACCGTACTTAAGCTGGTGGTTTTTATCGCAAATATAGCGGTGTTTTGGTATTTGCTGCACCATTTGCCGAAGCACGGTAATTCAGTTGACAGTTGACAGTTGACAATTGACAGCAACTTCTACCTGGAAGCCCGAGGATTGGGGTAATGAATCGTCTGATTTTAATTTATACGCCAAACCCATAGGCTTTAAACAAATTTTTTATTGTAAGGAAGATTAAAGTTCAATACGCTGGAGTCCTAATACCATTTTTTTAAATTTATAACAGACTTTAGAAAATACGGAAAGTCTATAAATTACAATCTCTTGTCGTCGTATAGCCTTTCTCAAAAAGGTGAGGTATGACTGACAGGTTATATAACCACTGAAACCAAGAGGGCTCTCTTCCCAACAACGTCCGCGAATATGAGAGCCTAGATCCGCTATAGATCTCTATCGGATATTTAGAAAAATAGTATAAGGTACACTGCTATTAAAAATTAGTCAAAAAAATAGACTTTTCTATTTTCAAGTAGCGACGCACCTGTGCCATTGCGCTTTCACCAAACAACCATGTTTGTAATATGAATTTTCAAAACTCTGGCAACATTATTCGTAAGGTGCGGATACATCAACAATCCCTAAAATTAATTCACTTTTCGAGCGGCAACGAATCTTACCTACAGAGTCGATCGAACAAACCGAACACTTGTTTTGTAGCACTACTTTTGATAAATGGTATAAGTAGGACTCCCTTCTATAGACTTTCTCAGCTTTCTGGAGGTACAAGTTGAGATTTTCCATTTTTCGATTTGAGATTGGGGATTGAGGGATTGATTGGTCAATACTTCATCTTTTTGAAAAGATATATCATAACAGTGACCACAAGTCAAATAAAAACCTAAATCTTTACATAAGCCTGCGATTGGTAAAGATTTGATAAAGGCAAGAGGGGTTATACCCCCCATGGGCTATAGTCATAGTCATATAGATGCACCCTGATGGCTTTCCCGTTCCACAAGAGCGGGATTTTTATTGGCAAAAAATTGTGTTAAGTTTTGAGACGACGGCTACAGATAAAATAACCGCCAGAGGCAAAGATGACCTGGCAGAGCAAAACCGACGCCCTAGGGCGCCGATCGTCGATCGAACCTCACCCCTAACTCTGCTTTCATAACCCAAAGGCGGTAGCATAGTTTGGGAACCGGCATCAACTAAAGATGAACTTAGCGCCAGCAACAGTCCTGCAAAAGGGCAAATACACAATTAACGCGACTTTAGGCAGAGGAGGGTTCGGCATCACTTACCGAGCTACCCACACCCAATTAAACCAAACCGTCGTACTCAAAACCCTCAACGAAAGTCTGCGCCAACACCCAGCCTCTGCCCAGTTTCAGCAGCAGTTTATTGCCGAAGCCCAGCGCCTGTCTCGATGCCAGCATTCAAACATCGTCAGGGTAATTGACTTTTTTGAAGAAGCCGGACAGTCTTTTATCGCGATGGACTACATTCCGGGCCAAACTCTCGCCCAAATAGTCGAAACCAGTCAGCCGCTACCAGAAGCCCAGGCCCTGCACTACATTCGGCAAATAGCCTCAGCGGTAAGTACAGTTCACCACAGCGGATTGCTACACGGAGACATCAATCCAGAAAATATGATCCGGCGAGCCGATTCTCATCTAGTAATGTTGATAGACTTCGGTGTTGCTCGCGACTTTATCGCCGACACGAAACAAACTCACACTAACTTGCTTTCCCCAGGATACGCGCCGCTCGAACAATACCTCTATGACGGTAAATGTACGCCTGCCACAGATGTTTACGCGATCGCAGCCACCCTTTACTACTTGCTCTCCGGCGTACCACCCGTAGCAGCACCCCTGCGCGATCGCATTCCCCTGGCTTCTTTGCGGCAATTTCAGCCCAACCTCAGCCCCGGCATTGAGCGAGCAATCCTTCAGGGACTCGAAACCGACCCCCAGAAACGCCCCCAGACAGTGGAAAATTGGCTTACTATGCTGCAAGAAACAGAGCGATTACCCGCACAGAGAACAGACAAGCAAAGTTTGCGATTGCCAGCACCTCCCCCCCTGCCGTTGACCTTGCTGGCGTTTGTCGTCACGGCTGCAATTGCTGGCTGGATGGGTTTTGACTTGGCCTGGCGCTACCACAGCATCAGTGCCAGCAACAACAGATCCACAACTCAATCCTTCCCATCTTTGGAAGATTTGCTCAAATCCCGTGATTTGTCAGGGCCGATGTTCGGGCAGCCGTCTGTCGAAAGCAGCCCTCTGGTTCCACTCCAACTCAACAAGCGCCCCAAACCCACGTCAGACAGCAGCATACCAGAACCGATCGACAACTCAACAGCTAGCGCCCAACCTTCTGCCTCCCCAAGCCCGGAGACTCCCGCCCCAGATCCTGAACCTTCAGCATCCCCAACTCCCGATCCCGAAGCGCAGATCTCTGAGTACCCCATTCCAGAACCTAAAACTGAAACCCAGCCAGCACCCGAAGCAGCATCCGCACCTGTACCAGAAGTTCCGCCCCTGCCACCCGAATCCCGCAGATCCTCCCCTCCCGTACCCGCACCCGCCCCGTCTGCTGCCAATAGTTCTGAAACATTCCCACAGCAAGAATCCGCACCGACAGTACCGTCACCGGCCCTAGGATCGATCGAACCGCCAATACCAAGCCAAAACGGCAGCAATTCCGGTACTTCGATCGCACCTTACTCGCCGCCCCCCGTGCCAGAACCGACAGTGCCTTATCCTGAACCTGCGACAAATTAGTATTCTTTTTTTTGCTTAAAAGGGCGAACTAATCCTTGGTTTGAGGATTGACTAAATATCCATCGATTGTGGAGCGAATAACGCCATTCCAAACCACAGACAATTTCGCACAACCTGCGATCGACTCAGAAAATATCAATAGCCATTGCCGGAAATTATCGAATATTTTCTATCACCTAACTAATCAGAATGGAAACCCCAAAATTTATAAATATTTGATATTTTGTGGTAAATTATGTTAATATTGAGACCGGACGGCTAGGTTGTTCGAGGTCGCCCATTAGTTCTGCCAAACCTACTAAGCTTGAGAAAGGTTTGAGTAAAACTAGAGCCGAGAATGCCGTGAGTTACCGTGGTGGCGCCCTATATGCGATCGCGATCGGTGCAAACAGTTGTTTTTTTCGGTGCAAGCCAGGGTGGTCGATCGATTCGGGCAAAGTTCCTTTCTTTGGGAACAAGCGCCATCGAGGATAAGCAAGTTATAATTTGTTGCGGAAGCGTACAGAGATTTCTATATGAGTAAACCCCCAGTTCATGCCTTTTTTGTAGGAAGAGCAGTTGCCGAAGCACTGTACGAGCAATTAGAAAGCGCAGCAACCAACGCTTTCTCCGAACTCGGCAAATTTGACGCCGAACAAAGAGAACGCCTGCGCCAGTTCACAGATAAAGTTGTAGAACGGGCCAATCGCGCTGCCGATGAGGCGATGCAGACCAGAACTGGTACTGGAACCACCAGCACTACTACTGACATTCAAGACATCCATCCCGCAGACTTGCAAGTAACGATCGACGAGCTGCGCGCCGAAGTCGCTCTCGTGCGATCGGAATTGCAGCGCTACCGCAGCAGTTTGCCTTAACAAAGGACGATTCCAGCGGACGATAGCTCCGAAGTGACGATCGCAACAACTACTGATTGTTACACGAGCGCAAAGCAATGCGCTCCTGCGCTCCTTCCTACCTGCAATCAAAGCAACAACATAAAATAAGCAATTTGGGAACCCAAGTGTCTGCTCTCCTTGATGACTCTGTTAATCGCCAGCGCTCCCCCAAGCGTACTAGCGACGCCGATGAGCCAAAAACTGCTGGTAAATCCTACAAAAGTAAAGCTTATCGCTGGAATCGCGAAAAATATTCCCGGCAGCGACGCTTCTTCGACATTTGGGCCTTTGTCTTGCTCTGGCTGGCTTCGCTGTGGTTCGACAGCAAAAACTGGAGCTACTGGGGAGGTGTAACTGAAGAAAAGAAAGTTGCCAGACGCCGCTTTCAAGCTATCTGGGTTCGAGAAACACTCTTGGATTTAGGCCCGACTTTCATTAAAGTTGGACAATTATTTTCCACCCGCGCCGACTTGTTCCCGGCAGAGTTTGTCGAGGAACTTTCTAAGCTGCAAGATAAAGTGCCTGCTTTCAGCTACGAACAGTTAGAGGTAATTGTCGAGCAAGATTTGGGCAAGACTGTTGAGGAACTCTACCGCAGCTTCGATCCTGTGCCCCTGGCCGCTGCCAGTTTGGGTCAGGTACACAAAGCTCAACTGCACTCGGGCCCGGAAGTTGTAGTAAAAGTGCAACGCCCTGGACTGCGAAAGCTGTTTGAAATAGATTTGCAAATTCTCAAGGGGATTGCTCGCTATTTTCAAAACCATCCTAAGTGGGGCCGCGGCCGAGATTGGATGGGGATTTATGAGGAATGTTGTCGCATTCTGTGGCTGGAAATAGACTATCTCCATGAAGGCCGCAATGCTGATACTTTTCGCCGCAATTTTAGCAACTGCGACTGGGTGCAGGTGCCACGAGTTTATTGGCGCTACGCGGCTCCGCGAGTGCTGACTTTGGAATACCTACCAGGGATTAAAATCAGCCACTACGAAGCTCTCGAAGCAGCCGGGATCGATCGCAAATTAATCGCTCAGTTAGGCGCTAAAGCTTATTTGCGGCAGTTGCTCAACGATGGCTTTTTCCACGCAGATCCCCACCCCGGCAATATCGCTGTGAGTGCTGACGGATCTCTGATTTTCTACGATTTCGGCATGATGGGTCAAATCCAGTCCAACGTCCGCGAAGGACTGATGGAGACTCTCTACGGCATTGCTTCCAAGGATGGACAGCGGATTATGGATTCTCTGATCAACTTGGGCGCTTTGGTTCCCACAGGCGATATGAGTCCCGTGCGCCGCAGCATCCAGTATATGCTCGATAACTTCATGGATAAGCCTTTTGAAGAGCAGTCCGTGAGTGCGATTACCGATGACCTTTACGATATTGCCTACGACCAACCTTTTCGCTTCCCAGCTACCTTTACTTTTGTAATGCGAGCTTTTTCGACGATTGAAGGCGTGGGCCGGGGTTTAGATCCCGAGTTTAACTTTATGGAGGTGGCACAACCTTTTGCCATGCAGCTTATGACTAATGGAAATGGGCCGGATGCAACGAGCAGCATTTTTAACGAACTAGGCCGTCAGGCGGCTCAGGTGAGTTCGACTGCTTTGGGTTTGCCCCGCCGGATTGAGGAGACTATTGATAAACTCGAACAGGGAGATTTACGGATTCGAGTCCGTTCTTCCGAAGCTGAGCGATTGATGCGCCGCATGAGCAACGTTCAAATGGGCACTAATTATACTTTGATGATGAGTGCTTTTACTTTGTCGGCGACAATTTTGTTTGTCAGCAATCAAGTATGGCCCGCTGTCGCTGTGGCTTTGCTGGCTGCGGGTGCTGGGTTTGCTCTGTTGCGTTTGTTCAAACGGATCGATCGATTAGATAGAATGTCATAATGCGGCCAATTGACGATCGAAAATTTCTGGCTTGAGATTTGTCGCCTGCAAAAACTTAACATTTAACGAGTTCGCCGGGAATTCCCCATCCTCGCGTAGTGTAGGAACAGCGTAGCGTCTTCCGCAACGAAGAAGGTTGGGGATGAAAGGCAGGTGGATGTAGCGCAGCGGAGCAAGACTTAAGTGGCAAATAGTTTGCTAAACTTATCTACAGTTGATTGCTGAGAGTCAGTTCCATGTTTGCCGTCAAGCGAGCGCTCAAATTAAATAATACTGAAGCAACCTTGATGGCAAAACACGCAGGCTTTCGG
>NZ_JAEQDD010000045.1:0-81404 GCF_020737885.1 Microcoleus sp. PH2017_34_RAT_O_A
GGTCAGTTTCATGATAGATTTTAGAGACATAAGATACGCTGCACACTGAAATTATCTTTGGGTCATTATAGGATCAATCATTCTGTGGTGCTCCCTAAGTGGAAGAAGGAACCGAAAAACGGATACCGTGCCACGTAGTCCTATAGTGGTGAGCTCCAAATTTCAGATCCTAGTTCAAGCTTCCAGATTGATATATGGAGTAAATCTCAAATCTCAAATCGGCTGACAGATACTTTGCCAAAAACCCGTTATTTAATTTTTATTTGTTTAATTCCTATGTCGTGGACACCATTAAATCATCGAATTCATCATTTGCCGCTGATTCTTGCAGGCCCGATTTTGCGCCGAATTGAAACTGGGGGCGTAACAGTTTGGCTGGCTTTGAAAGCACCCCGTCAAGTCGAACTCAAGGTTTATGCGACTGAGGGCGGCACTGGTGAAATTGTCGGTACGCCCTTGCTGCAAGGTGCTAGCTCTACTGTGCGGCTTGGCAAATACCTGCACGTAGCGGCCGTGACTGCTAAACCAATCGACAGAGATATCTTGACATACGGGCAAATTTATGCTTATGACATTGAGTTTGCGGGGAGTCAGGAGTCGCCGTCGGTGGGAGTCCCAGAAAATGAGCAGGAAAATCTCCTTTCTTGTCTGTGGCCGACTGCTGCTGATTTGTCAGTTTTGGGGCCGCAGACGATCGGTTATTTCGCTCACGGGTTGCCGACTTTTGCCCTGCCACCGAGGGATTTAAACTATTTGCGTATAGTGCACGGTTCTTGTCGCAAGCCCCACGGAGACGGCAGAGATGCGCTGCCAATCTTGGATAATTCGATCGAACAGTTTGCAGGTATGGCAAATTTCCGCCCCCACCAACTGTTTTTAACGGGTGACCAAATTTACGGCGATGACGTTGCCGATGCGATGCTGTGGGCCTTGACTGATGCTGGCGATACACTGTTGGGCTGGGAAGAGAATCTGCCCCTGATGAATGATGCCCAAATAAAAAAGAATTTGTGTACCAGTATACCTAAGAAATCGGAAAAGAAAAATGTAATTCGCCAAGAGAGGGAAATTTTTAGAGAATCGGCAATTCAGAAAGCGTCTGATGCTGAGTCTGAATACAAAAAACCAATTGAGTTGCAGCCGGGGACTCGCAGCGATATTGCTAGAGATTTTGGCGGTTTTACGGCGATGTTGGTGAATAAACCGGATAAGGCTAAAAGTCACTTGTTTGGTTTGGGCGAATATTGCGCGATGTATTTGTTAGTTTGGTCTCCTGTGCTTTGGTGCGATAGTTTTCCGAAGGGTAACGATATTTGTCAAGATTCTAAGCAAGCAAAAGTCTGGGATAGAGAAGTTGTAGAACTTGACGGTTTTTGTCGCAATTTGTGGCGAGTGAGGCGGGCGCTGGCTAATATTTCTACTTATATGATTTGCGATGACCATGATGTTAGCGATGATTGCTTTTTGAATCGAGAGTGGTGTTACCGGGTGTTGGGGAAGCCGCTGGGCCGCCGGGTGGTGCAGAATGCTTTGCTGGCTTATACTGTGTTTCAGAGTTGGGGAAATACGCCCGCACAGTTCGAGTATGGAAGAGTAGGAGATAAGTTATTAAAAGCTGCTAAAAAGTGGTCGGATTCGGCGGGGACTGATGTTGGTGTTTGGGATGAGGCTGCTGGGTATTTGGGGATTCCGGCGGTTGATATGGAAACTGGTTTGCCGAAATTTAAGTTAGATGATGATGTTTTGATTTTGGATCGGGATGAGGATGTGTTGGATTGGCATTTTACGATCAGAAGTTTTAAGCATGAGGTGATTGTGCTGGATACGCGGACTTGGCGGGGCTATCCGCCCGAAAGTGCGATCGCCCCGCCGATGCTTTTGACTCACAAAGGTTTTGATGAGCAAATTCAGCAGCCTTTGCGGGAGACTGAGTTGCTGAATAAATCTGGGGAATTTGCGATCGAGGCGACGCTGGTTGTGGTGCCGACTAATTTGGTGGGTTTATGGATTATTGATGCGGTGCAAAGGCGGGATGTGGAACAGGGAAAGGTTTTTAATACCGATGCGGGGGATGCTTGGAATTTTCATGAGTTGGCTTTTGTGAAGCTGTTGTCGGAGTTTTTTAAGCAGCGCGATCGGGTGATTGTTTTGACGGGGGATATCCACTATGCTGGTGCTGTGCGGTTGAGTTATTGGTCGGATTGTCATTTTGGCGATTCTCGCTCTGAGATTGAGCGTTTACCGTCTGTATCTGGGGTGAATGGAGAGTTGAAAATTGCGAGTCAAAGATTGTCTGTTTTGGCGCAGTTAACGGCTAGTGCTTTTATTAATGAGGAGTGGACAACTCATGTAATTCATACTAAGATTAAGTCGTTGTTTCCTGAGCGATCGCACGAACGTTTGGGATGGAATGAGCCGCTGGAGTTGGTGAAGATTCCGAGGCGTGGCAGAAAGAAGGCTGTGGTGGCTGCTGTGAGGGATAGGCAATCTTTTCCTGATTGGGGCTATCGAGTTGACTGGATGAAGCGGCAAAAATCTCGGGTGTTTTTGCAGCATGAAGACGGTGATATGTCAAGTATATTGCCTAAAAATAAACTGTTATTAATGTTGCGTCGTTTGTGGAATTTGATAGCGCTGTTGTGGCGGAATCGATGGCTGCAAGAGGGTGATGAGATTGTGGGTTATGGCAATATGGCGATCGTCAGTTTTCAGTGGCCTGCTGAGGGTGATGGGGAGAAGGCGGTGATTCAAAGTGTTTATTGGCGGCCGCTGTGGGCACCGGATAGTGTGGTTTACAGTCAGTATTTTGTGCCGCTGGGATTGGATGAGGATGATTAGTTTCTAATCTGTCATTGCGAGGAACGAAGCAATCCCAGAAACCCGGCGGTTGGAATCCCGGCGGTTGGAAACCGCGAAGTTTTACGGGCACACAGACAAAACCCGCCTCCGCGGGTTGAAGAGTTGATCGCACATTTATCTCAAATTCCATATTTCTTCGTCCGCGGAGGCGGACATGGTTTGTGTAGACGCGGTTTCCAACCGCCGGGTTTTTAACTCCGATTTCAAATTCGATCGCACATTTCTCTCAAATGCGATCGCCCATCAATCCAAAAATGCGAAAATCCCAAAAACCCCGGCGGTTGGAAACCGCTGCTACACAGACAAAACCCGCCTCCGCGGGTTGAAGATTTCACCCGATAATTTTCGAGCTCCGAATACCCTCTTCGTCGGCGTCCGGCGGACATCGTTTGTGTAGACGCGGTTTCCAACCGCCGAGCTTCTAAAATTGGTTGAATTTGACAAAATGTAATATTTATACTAAGATTGTGGGAGATATATCACAATTAAAGCTCAACTATAAAAGTATGGAAGCTGTAATTGAAAGCATTGTAGATAAGCTGCGTTATTTAGCTAAACCGCAGCTAGAAGTTGTTCTTAATTTTGTTGATTTTCTAACTTGGAAGTCAACGTCAGGTCTGTTGTCAACAGTAAGTGATGCTGATGCAGAAATCGGCGATCGCGAGTTTGAAATACTTTTAGATGAATTGGCTGATGATTCCATTAAAAACAGGGGAGTAAATGTCCCTATGCTATCGGATTTTGCGGTGAGTCGTGCTGGTATCTATGAGGATCATCCATAGTAATGTTATGTCTTGTAGATACGAATATTCTGCTCAGGTTTGCCGATCGCTCTCATCCTTTATATCCTGTAATCCGAAGTGCCGTCAAAAAATTGCGACAGGATGGATATAAACTGCAAGTAGCATCACAAAACTGCGTTGAGTTTTGGAATGTTGTGACTCGCCCGATCGAGAAAAATGGCTTTGGGTTGACTCCTACTGATGCCGATCGCCAGTTACAGCGGATCGAGCGTCTTTTTCCGTTGTTTCCCGACACAAATTTAACATACTCCGAGTGGCGTAGGTTAGTTGTCACCTACAGAGTTTCGGGAGTTCAGGTACATGATGCTCGTCTTGTGGCTATTATGAAAGCAAACGGTGCAGCACATATTTTGACGCTAAATGTTAAGGATTTTACTCGCTACGCTAACGAAGGAATTGTGCCGATCGATCCAAATAGTATCTCTGAATCATAAAATGCGATCGCCCATCCACAAAAAACCCGATCGCGCGGCGCCAGAAACCGGGTTTTTTACGAAATACTTCGCTACAACCGACAGATTCGGGCAAAAAATCAGTTTCTTTGGTGGAAGGCGGGGGTCTAGAAACTGGGTTTTTGACAAAAAGACGCGTTACACCCCACAGATTCAATAAAAACACCTCGCTGTCAACTGTCAACTGTCAACTGTTTAACTCCCTCCAAGCGCAAGAAATGCACTCGACCCGATCGATCGCCCGCTACAACTGTCACTCCATCAGTGGCGATCGCACAGCCAGCAAACATATAATCTCCGTTGAAACTAGCAACGTCTTTGCCAATAAGCAAATCCCATACTGTGAGAGAGTTATCCGATGAAGCTGAAATTGCCATGAGGCCGTCAGGCACAATCGTGAAAGCCGATACCGAACGAGTATGATTGGTGAAAGTTTTCAGTTCCCTACTGTTGGTCAGATCCCAGATTTTGAGGGTTTCATCGTACGAAGCCGAAATCGCTGTATTGCCGTCTGGTGCGATCGCGACTGCTGTTACCTCACCAGTATGACCGGTAAGAGTTTTCAGTTCCCTACCGCTGTCTGTGTCCCAAATTTTGAGGTTGAAATCTCCCGAAAAAGAAACTGCTGTTTTGCCGTCCGGTGCGATCGCGAAGGCATTTACCAAGCCATCATGATCCATAAGAGTTCTGAGTTTAGTTCCGCTATGGATTTCCCAGACAGTTAAAGCTCCATCTTGTGAAGTGGAAATCGCTGTTTTGCCGTCTGCTGCGATTGCCACTGCTGCTACCTCACCAGCATGACCGGTAAGGGTTTTAAGTTCGGTGCCTGTCTCAGTGTCCCAGATTTTCAGGGTTTCATCCCAGGAAGCGGAAATTGCTGTTTTTCCATCGGGTGCAATCGCCACTGCCGTTACCGAGCTAGTATGACCGATAAGGATTCTAACTTCGGTGCCTGTCTCGGTGTCCCAGATTTTCAGGGTGTTATCAAATGAAGCTGAAATCGCTGTTTTGCCATCGGGTGCGATCGCCACTCCATTTACATAGCTAGTATGACCGGTGAGAGTTGTAGGTTCGGTGCCTGTCTCGGTATCCCAGATTTTCAGGGTTTTATCCTCTTCCCCTGAACCGGAAATCAAGGTTTTTCCGTCTGGGGCGATCGCCACTGCCGTTACCGAGTCAGTATGACCGGTGAGGGTTAAAAGTTCGGTGCCGCTCTCAATGTCCCAGATTTTCAGGGTTTTATCAAATGAAGCGGAAATCGCTGTTTTTCCGTCTGGTGCGATCGCCACTGCATTTACCCAGCTAATATGACCGATCAGGGTTCTAAGTTCGGTGCCTGTCTTGGTATCCCAGGTTTTCAGGGTGTGATCCCATGAAGCGGAAATCGCTGTTTTTCCGTCTAGTGCGATCGCCACTGCCGTTACCGAGCTAGTATGACCGATAAGGGTTCTAACTTCGGTGCCGCTCTCAATGTCCCAGATTTTCAGGGTGTGATCCCATGAAGCGGAAATCGCTGTTTTTCCGTCTGGTGCGATCGCCACTGCATTTACATATCTAGTATGACCCCTGAGGGTTCTAATTTCGGTACCTGTCTTGGTGTGCCAGATTTTCAGGGTGCGATCGTCTGAAGCGGAAATCGCAGTTTTGCTGTTGGGTGCGATCGCTACTGCATTTACGCAGCTAGTATGACCAGCGAGGGTTAATAGTTCCGTGCCTGTTTCGATGTCCCACATTTTTAGGGTGTTATCACCAGATGCGGAAATCACGGTTTTGCCGTCGGGTGCGATCGCCACTGCATTTACCGAGTTAGTATGACCGGTGAGGGTTCTAAGTTCGGTACCACTGTCAATGTCCCAGATTTTCAGGGTGTTATCCCCTGATGCGGAAATCGCCGTGAGGCCGTCGGGTGCGATCGCCACTGCATTTACCCACTTACTATGACCGACAAGTGTCCGCAATGCCCCTTCATTTGCCAGCTCTAAATTAGCCTTCAAAGGCCGCAACCAAACACTCTCTTTCGACTGCTTTGCCTGTTCCAACAACCTTTGAATCTCAGGCATTTCAAAATCCAGCAACCTCCCCAACAACTGTCCTACAAGTTGCGTTTTATCCCTTTCCAAAACGTGCGCCGACTTGCGAATTGCCCCTTGAATCAATTTCAGCGTTTGAGTTTGCTCCGGCGACAACAACACATCAGAAATTCTCGCTAAATCGTAATCCTCAATCAGCGGCTGCACACCCAACAATTCCAACTTCGCCTCAATAAAACCAAAACTCGTCATCCAACGATAATAATCACCAAACTTCCCCCGTTTCGCAAATCTCTTCGGTTGGTATTTCAACAGCAAATCTCGTTCTTCCTGACACTGCTGCCCCAACCACACACTGAAATTACTCATAGCGGCGCTCCTTCTGTAGAGCTATCACTAATGTCATCGTTAATGTCATCCAGTGTTATTCCCGCCGACTGCACAGTTTCATCCGCTTCCAGAAACTGCCGAAAACTGTTGTGATAGATAGTGTATCGAGTTTCCTTCCCTACTTTCTCCTTTCGCAAAAAAGAATCCCATTTCTTTAGTACCTGCTGTACTTTCATAACATTTTGCTCGCGGGCAGATTTAGCCAACCAGCGACCAGAAACTGCTTCCTCTGCTTGCGACAGGAAATAGATAATCCTCACCTTCAATTCCAGCAGAGGATCGTCTTCCCGTCCCATCATCTGTCCCCAGTGTTTTTGATAATATTCCTCCAAACCCGCTGGCAAATCGTTTAAATTCACATCATTGTACGTGCCGCCTTCAATCTCATCAAGTACGTGGCGGAGGTAGATAAATTTCTTTTCGCTTTTTTGGGCTACCGCCGTCACAAACTGTTCCCGCTGCAAATTTCGACTCTTAATCCAATCCTGAATTAACTCGCTTCTCTCTGTGCGTTTTGCCAGATAAGCCTTGACATCTTCCAGACTTTCAGCACTGTATTTCATCAAATCAAAAACCGTCTTGTTAGCTGTCGGCATTGTCAGAAATTCCGGCCGCTTCGAGACAATAAAATAGACGTTATCCGGCAAATCATTAGGCAAATACGAAACATTACTGTTCCTAATTTGAGCCTTCCAATCAACTTCATCCAGCGCATCCACCACAAAAATTATTTTTTTGTCCCTGCTAGACTTATCGCTAACTTCCTTCAGCAACTCGCATAGAAAGGTATTGTTTTTTATGGCATTTTCCGGCAGTCGCGGATACTTACTTTTAAGACCAAAACCTTCAATCAACTGAGTGCAAGCATTTTCCAAAAAAGTTTCAGCGCTGACAATCCCGTCCGGTTGCGAGTTGAAATGAGTAATGCAGCGGCGCTTCAACATCACCACACAGGCAGCCATAATCGCACTTTTCCCAACACCCGGTTCCGCCTCCAAAACAAAATAGCCTTTTTGCTTTGTCCTCAGAAACTCATTAATTGCTTCAAACACAAATTTCCGACCGGTAAAGTCTTTAATTCTGTCCCGAATAATCGTCTCTGACTTAACCGGAATCGGCAAACTCGGCGCAGCAGGATCGATATATCTTTCCAGCAATGCCCGAACTTCTGCCAACTCATCGCGGATAGTTTCGATAACTTCCAATTTCCCCATGACTTCGCAAATTTGCTCCCGCGTTGCCAAAGCCTGCAACCTTTGCAAAACTTGCCCATTTTGCAGCCCCAAACTTTGCAATTCCGCCAAAGTTTCGCGGTGCAAAATCAACTGCATTCCCGCAAATTGTCTGCCGCCAGTCTCCGCATCTTGTTTGAGCACTTCGCAAAACGCTTTCGGGAAAAACTCGTGCAGTTGCGCCGCCGCATATCCAATCAATTCGGGATGCAAAGTTTTGTTTTCCTTCGTCGCAAAATCTCCCAAAAAATCTTGCCAATCTTGCACCTGCAATCCCGTAACTTCAAAAAACTGATTTCTATCAGCCGAAAAAATCTTCGCAAGTTCCGAATCAGAAAAATTCAAAGGATTTGTATCACTGTCAGTTTTGGCATCAATTGCCTCCCAGTAAGCAACTGTTTTCTTAGCTAAATATTGAAAATCAGCTTCAGCATAACGCAGGTGATTTCGTTCAGCAATGACAATAACTTCCTCAGACTCAGCAACTTTTTTCAGGAGACGGCTGATAGCTTCTCCAGCCGCCGCAGTCAAATCGCCATTTTTGAGAATATCCGCATTTTTGCCAACCCGCTGCGCCAACTTGTTTCCCAACTCGCCCGCCGTGATATTCCCCATAATATCAGCGACAATAGTTGCCAAAATATTAGCCCCTAACACTCCTACCGGGCCACCGAGTACCCCTGTCACCATGCCGGCTGCGGGGCTGGCGAGGGCGGTGGAGAGACATTGACCAACGATATATATGGCACTACAGCCGAGTAGCCGAGTTTTGGTATTAACTAAGGACATAAAATAAACATTTCTCTTTTAAATAGTTGTTAATAATTATATCTTGCTCACTGCCTTTTAGTCCATCTTTCATGAACAGGCAAGATGCCTGTTCCACAAAGAGTAAATTTCTTGTGGAACAGGCATCTTGCCTGTTGCAAAGAGGGGGATATGGGTTCCCAGGCTGGAGCCTGGGAACCAGTTAATCTTCCAAAAAACTTGTCAAGAATAGGCAGGATGCCTGTTCCACAGTTATAAAACAGCAGCAACTGTTGCCATCAGCAACCCTTGAAACAATTTTACTCCATCAGTTTCGCCCAACATTGGATCGGATGCCCTCTCAGGATGTGGCATCATTCCTAACACATTGCCCTGGCGATTACAAATGCCTGCGATATTATTTAACGAACCATTCGGATTACCAGCAGCGCTAATTTCTCCGGTACTTGTACAGTAGCGAAACAACACTTGATCGTGTTCTTCTAACTCTGCCAAAGTATCCGCATCAGCATAATAATTGCCCTCCCCGTGGGCGATCGGCAAATCGATGATTTCACCCGAAGTATAAGCCGAAGTCCACGGCGTATTACCGCGTTCGACTTTCAAGGAAGCGCGATCGCAAATAAAATGCAATCCCGCATTCCGCACCAGAGCACCGGGGAGCAAACCAGCTTCAGTCAACACCTGAAAACCGTTGCAGATGCCGAGTACAAGCTTTCCTTGTTTCGCGTGTTCCGCCGTAGCCTGCATCGCCGGAGAAAAACGGGCGATCGCGCCACACCGCAAATAATCTCCGTAACTGAAACCACCGGGAACTACAATGATGTCAATATCCGAAATATCGGTATCTTCGTGCCAAATCATCCGCGTCGGTTGGTGCAGCAACCCTTGAGTTACCCACACCACATCGCGATCGCAATTTGAACCCGGAAAAACAATAACTCCAAATTTCATTTTTATACCCCTGCTGTCTCGACAGCAACAGGAATTTCAGTCAACTCAACGCGATAGTTTTCAATCACTGGATTGGCCAAAAGTTGGTCGCAAACGCGATCGAGTTGTTCGCGCGCCTCCGACTCATCCGCAGCAGTCAGCGTCAATTCAACGTACTTCCCGATCCGCACGCGCTCAACATTGTCGTATCCCATGTGTTGCAAACCAGACTGTACGGCAGTACCGGCCGGGTCTAAAACCGAAGGGCGGAGGGTAACATAGATTTGGGCAAAATATTTTTGAGTCACAGCAATGTGTAGGTGATGCGAAATTTACGGCCACCTCATTCTACAACGCGGGCGGGAAGCCGATCGCCCTTTGCTGCCCCGAATTAAGCTAGCCTAGAAACAGCGATAGATTTGATTCCAGCCGATTAGACAAAAAAATTATGAGAACCAACCGCACCCGCAGTCAGGAGCGTATTTTACACTTGCTCAAGCACTTGAATCGATCGCTCTCAGCGCAAGATATCTACCTAGAACTGCGTAACAGCGACCACAGCATGGGCTTAGCAACAGTTTACCGCTCCCTCGACGGTTTAAAGCGGGAGGGCTTCGTGCAAGTCAGAACGCTTGCTAGTGGCGAATCTCTCTACGGTGCCGCCCACCAAGACCAACATCACCTTACTTGTCTCGAATGCGGTGCGTCTATTACGATCGACGAATGCCCCGTACACCACCTAGAAAGCCAATTACAACAATCTCATTCTTTCAAAATTTATTATCATACTTTGGAATTTTTTGGATTGTGCGATCGATGTACTCTCGCTCAAGAATCTTAGGGAAGAAGGAAGAAGGAAGAAGGAAGAAGGAAGAAGGAAGAAGATACTTACTCGGCGATTGAAATCGCTGCTATAAAGACGAAACCCGCCTCCGCGGGTTGAATTAATTCTTAGTCCGCGGAGGCGGACATCGTTTGTGTAGAAGCGATTTCAATCGCCGTCTCTTTCTTTCTATTTTTTCACCTCATTACTATTACCTTCCCCAACAATCGATCGCAATCCTTCCATCGTAGCCGGGATACTGCGCGGATCCATAAACATCACCTTGCTGCTATCGCTGCTGCCAATTTTTAATCCCATATCCAGATAGTTTTGAGCTAACAAAAACTGTAAAGCTTCGCGGGACTTGGGGTCATTTTGTAGAGTTTTACCGATAATTTGTAAAGCCTCAGAAGTAGCTTGAGCTTTCAAAACCTGACTTTGGCGTTCTGCTTGCGCTCTCAGCACGATCGCCTTTTGTTGAGCTTCCGCCTCCAAAATAGTCGCTTTTTGCCGCGCTTCCGCATCCAAAACCTGCGCTTCGGCTTTACCTTTGGCGCTGTTAACTGCTGACTCGCGTTCGCCCTCGGATGTCAGAATTGCCGCTCGTTTTCGGCGATCGGCTGCCATCTGCAATTCCATCGATTCCTGTACAGTTTTAGAAGGGATAATATCGCGCAATTCCACCCGCGTTACTTTCACTCCCCAAGGATCGGTCACAATATCTAAATCTCTGAGCAAGATTTCATTAATTTGAGAACGGGCTGTAAACGTTTGTTCGAGGTCGAGTTGACCCATTTCGGCGCGAATTTGAGTCAGCACCATATTCACCATTGCTGACTGAAGATTTTCGACTTTGTAACAGGCTTTTTCCAAGTCCACAATCCGCCAGTAAACTACAGCATCCACGGTGAAAGAAACATTATCGCGCGTGATACAAGCTTGCGGGGGAATGTCTAAGACTTTTTCCCTAATTGTTTGTTCGTAAACGACGCGATCGAGAAACGGTGTGACAAAATTCAAACCAGGTTCGAGTTTCTTGCCGCTGTATTTTCCTAAAGTTTCCACCAGCGCTTCATTTCCCTGATTGATAATCTTGACGGAACCTGCGATCGCTGAGCCGCCCAGTGCTAAAAATACGAGTAAAAACAATTGTTCCACGGTCGCCTCCTATAAATCTTGACTGTTAAATATTGACTGTTGGTTATTTGTTATTGGTTATTTGTTATTGGTTATTTGTTAGTGCCAATTCCCAATGCCCAATGCCCAATTCCCAATTCCCAATTCCCAATGCCCAATGCCCAATGCCCAATGCCCAATGCCCTATGCCCTATGCCCAACTACCAATTTCTAATTCCCAATTCCACATCTTTTTTAAGAATGCAGCAAATGTTCTGGTAAAACTATCAGAGTAGTGCCTTTCCTGCCGACGACTATCACGTTTTGGTTGGGGGGGATAGCGGTAGAAGTGTCTTCGCAGCGAGCTTGCCAAGAATTCCCCTCATAAATCACTCGCCCCGATTCTCCTGGGAGAATTTCTGTTAAAGTTTTAGCTTCGTCAGAATCTGCGATCGCCCATGCCTTGCCTTTTGGTATCAATCGCCGGGACAGCAGCACAAAAACTGTCGAAAATACCATCCACAGGAATATTTGTAAATTAACGTAAGGTAAAACTAGAGAGCATCCAGCGACGGCGAAGGCACTCAGTCCCAGGATAAAAGCAACAAAAGCAGTGGGGAGAAATAGCTCTGCCAAACAGAGCAAAGCCCCAACTAGCAACCAAAGGAGCGTGGGAGTCCAGAACATAAAAAGAATTGGTGATACTATGAAATATCTTAGATTTGAAATTTGAGATTTAAGAATTGCCAACGACTGACTCTGCAAGGCTTTATGACTTGCTAGCCCGATCGCGATTGTTCACATCGCGGTACCAGGTTGAGGCTTCCATTGTACTCAAAGTCAGATTTTAGTAACTTAAATTACAATTTTAGCCGGTGTCCACCGGCAGCAACTACAATTTCTCGTGCCCCAAAGGCAGTTAAGAAATTGATAGGGGCTAAAATCAGTTTATTCTCAAGTTCCTGAATTTGAGCGTGGCAATCATATATCTTCAGAATGTTTTTACACAAACTATTTCGATATGATCAGTAGTTTCTCCGAACCGATTTATTGCCCGAATCTGAGCTGTTCCGATCCCGGCAATAGCTTTGGCAGCCAGAAGTGTGCAGCTTGCGAAACCGATTTAATTTATCGCTATTTGTGGGCGGTGGGCCCCACAGTCGAGGAAGTGCCGGCGGGTAAGATAATCGCCGATCGATATTTTGTCATTGCACCCCAAATCTGGCTCGACAGCCGTCCGTCTATTCCTCCTAGCGTCCCCGAACAACTGCCGGATAGAATTATGCCTTACCTGCATTTGTATCCCCAGCGGCTGCATACGCCCGAAGTATACGGCTTTTGTTCGCTCGGGGAAGCAGCAGAAGCCACAGAGGTGCTGTTGTTGGAAAATGTGCCGGTCAATAATTTCGGTAGCCTGTATCCTTCTATTCTACAAGCTTGGGCTCAGACAAGTGCCACGCGCCAAGTTTACTGGCTGTGGCAAATGCTCCAACTGTGGGCGCCGCTTTCCGAACAAGGAGTCGCTGCGAGTTTGCTGGTACCGGAAAATTTGCGCGTGGAAGGTTGGCGGGTGCGTCTGGTGGAACTGCATCGAGGTAATTTTGTACCGACGCTGAAGGATTTGGGAGATGTGTGGTCTGGTTTGGTGGACTCGGCGCAGCCTGAGGTACAGTCGAAACTCGGAGAGATTTGTCTGTTTATGCGCCGCAGCAGCATGAACTTAGATGCGATCGCCCTGGAACTTAACGATTTACTATTAGAACAAGCTGCTAAATTGCCCCTGCATTTAGAAGTAGTCGGCATCACCGATACCGGGCCGCAGCGCTCCCAAAATGAAGATAGTTGCTATCCGACTGCTGCTGATTTTCAATCGATAAAAAGTGCCGGAAATGACAAACTAATTCCTTACTTGACAATGGTTTGCGACGGGGTTGGAGGCCACGAAGGAGGAGAAGTTGCCAGTCAGTTAGCCGTGCAATCGCTGAAAGCTTTAATCCAAAATTTGCTCGCCGAAATCGCCGAACAAGAAGAGTTGATGGCGCCAGCAATGGTCATCAAACAACTCGAAGAAATAGTGAAAGTTGTGAATAATGTGATTTCCGCTCAAAATAACGAGCAAGGAAAAGAGTTGCGGGAGCGCATGGGAACCACTTTGGTGATGGCCCTCCAGTTGCCTCAAAAAGTGAAAGTTTCTCAGGATGTACCCGCGAATAACAGTCACGAACTTTATTTGGTCAATGTTGGAGACAGCCGCGCCTATTGGATTGGCAACAATTACTGTCAGCGGCTAACTGTGGACGACGATGTAGCGTCTAGGGAAGTGCACCTAGGACACAGTTTATACTGGGAGACTCAATTGCGATCGGATGCCGGAGCCCTCACTCAAGCTTTGGGGACGCGGGACGGCGATTTTCTGCGCCCGACGATTCAACGATTTATTGTCGAAGAGGAAGGCTTGCTGCTGCTGTGTTCCGACGGTTTGAGCGATAACGACTGGGTAGAGCAATCTTGGCAGAATTACGGCCCAGAGGTACTTGAGGGCAAAATGTCCTTGGAAGCCGCTGCTCAGTCTTGGGTTCGCCTCGCCAACGAGAAAAATGGTTACGACAACACCTCTGTAGTGGTGACTTACTGTCGGATGTCACCGGAGAGAGTCGTACTGTTCGATACGGCGTCGGCACCGTCGGCGTCGCCGTCGATATCGCTACCCATGTCACCCTCGGTGTCGCTACCCATGTCACCCTCGGTGTCAGGCTCGGTATCCCTCCAAAAAACGGGGAGGATGCCAGAATCTCAACTTTCTGAATCGTCGAAACAGTTGCTGTACCCCGAAACGGCCTCCGCCTCGGAACCAGTTGAAAAACAGAAGCCGAAGCGTTTGGGGCCGCTGCTGGGACTGTTGGTGCTGATGCTAGTCTTCGCGGGCTTAGGTTTGTGGGTGCGGAGCCTCCAAAACCAGAACCCCGATCCCGAACAACTGCCGCCACCGCCGGAAACTACCGCCCCAACTCCTGCGGATATTCCCTCGCCCGGTGCCGAGAGTCCCTCGCCCGGTGCCGAGAGTCCCTCGCCCGGTGCCGAGAGTCCCTCGCCCTCCCCAGAATCGAGTCCTGCGGAGATTCCCGCGCCGTCGCCAGAATCAACAACTCCTCCGGAAATTCCGGTGCCTTCCCCCTCGCCGGAAATTCCCCCACCTTAAAAGTTGGCTAGTTTGGGAATTTGTTGTGCATAACTACAAGAGTTTTTCTCTTGTTTTTACCTTCGGGCTAAAAGCGCGGAGGCTTTCAACTCCGATTCACTAAATCGACATCTTCGATGGATGATTTTTTGACTCTTGTTAATCGGAACTTCCCCCATAGGGAGAAGTTCCATTTAGCCTGCGAGTAACGCACCTCTGAAATAGAATGGCAATCCAATTAGTAAGGTTTTGATGGATTTGCGATCGCCAGCGTAGAAGATGTTATTGCCTGTAGTGGTGAAGTACACGGGTTCCAGTCCAATGCCCTATGCCCTATGCCCTATGCCCATAAGAGCACCGCACTGTTACTGAGAATATACGTGCATTCGTGTGCAAATCTGTGTCGTGTCTTCCTTCTTCCTGTCGCTATAAAATACAGATACTTTCCGGCGGCACGGCGACTCGAACGCTGTCGCCAATTTTGTGCCGCTGCAAGTCATCTCTGTGCAAGTTTTGTCGGCGAAGGGCGATCGAGCTTTTAGCAGTCAGGCGCACCGTATAGCGCGTGTCAGTGCCAATATAAATCGCCTCTTCAACTACTCCCGGCCAGCTATGCTCAGCATCATAATTAGCCGGATAAATAGTGGCTTTTTCCGGCCGCAACACCAGGGTAACAACTTTCCCAGCGGGCAAATCTTCTGATGTTGCAACTAACACGGGCAACTGCTGATCAACCAACACGATTATTTTACCCTGTTGCTTTTCTACTACTCGCCCGGTCAAAAAATTGCTGTCCCCAATAAAATCAGCCACAAACCGCGTTTTAGGATATTCATAAATCTCAACAGGCGTCCCGACTTGTTGCAGTTTTCCTCCCTCCATCACAGCAATTCTGTCCGACATGGTGAGCGCTTCTTCCTGATCGTGAGTTACATAAATAAACGTAATTCCCAATTGTCGCTGCATTTTTTTTAATTCTAATTGCATCTCTTTACGCAACTTCAAATCCAGGGCCCCTAAGGGTTCATCCAACAGCAAAACAGAAGGCTCTTTAACCAACGCCCTCGCCAACGCTACTCGCTGCTGCTGCCCTCCTGAGAGTTGGCGGGGATACCGTTTTTCTACATCGGTTAACTGTACTAATGCTAAAGCTGCCACCACGCGATCGTGAATTGTTTGGGGAGGCAAATTCTCCATTTCTAAGCCAAATGCAGCATTTTGTGCTACTGTCATGTGCGGAAATAAAGCATAATTTTGAAATACCGTATTCACGGGGCGGTGAAATGGCGGGCGATGCCGCATCGGTTGGCCGTGAATGTAAATTTCGCCCGCTGTGGGCATTTCAAAACCCGCAATCATTCGCAAAGTTGTAGTTTTGCCGCAGCCGGAAGGGCCGAGCAAAGAAAAGAATTCGCGATCTTTAATTTGCAGGTTGATATTGTCTACAGCCAAGAAATCTTGACTGCTGGCACTTTTAAATACTTTGGAAATGTCTAAAATTTCGACGGCGTGCATTCTTATCTATCGTAGTAGTTATTGTAGGGTGCGTCAGGGCTGAATATTGTGACGAGATACTCAATAATTTTCCCCCTGACGCACCCTACAGTTAGTTAGTTACTCGCTTTCTACTCGTTACCATGCTCTTCCTTGGAACCAGTTAAGTTTGACCTTAAGTTGACACCAATGCTTACTTTCCTGCTCCTGCTTTAACTTCCGTCGAAGCTCGATCGTACAATGCGGTTGCTTTCCCGACATCCTGCAAGAATTTCATCTTACCAAAAATTTCAGCCGGTGGATAAATTTGGGGATTTTTCAAATCTTTCGGGTCAATTAAACCTTTGTCTATTGCTGCTTTATTCGGCGAGCCATAGTGGGTAAAATTAGAAATTGTCGCACCTACTTCTGGCTGCAAAATAAAGTTAATAAATTTCTCAGCTAACTCTTTGTGCGGTGCACCTTTGGGAATTGCCATGTTGTCAGAAAAGACAATTGTTCCTTCTTTGGGAATAGCGTAGCGGAGATTTGGATTCTCTTTCATCACCTGAAAAATATCGCCGCTCCATTCCATTGTCAGGTTGACTTCTCCTTGATCGAGCAGAGTTTGACCCGTGTCGGGGACAAAAGCGGCAATGATATTTTTATTTTTAATCAGCAAGTCGCGGGCTTTGTTAATTTCTTCGGGATTAGTTGTATTTGGGTCAAATCCTAAATACATTAAAACCACTGCAAAAGTGTATCGGGCATCATCTTGCCATGCTATTTTTCCAGTATATTTAGGATCGAACATCGCCCCCCAACTGTTAATCTCGTCCTTGGTTGCTTTGATGTTGTAGCCAATTCCCATTGTTCCCCACTGATAGGGCAATGAATATTTATTGCCAGGGTCAAATGTTTGGTTTAGCCATTTTGAATCGAGATTATTTTTGTTAACAATTTTTGCAGGATCTAGCGGTTCAAGTATATTCTCGGCTGCCATGATTCTGACCATGTAATCGGCGGGAAATATGACATCATAACCGGGATTTCCCTGTTTGAGTTTGGCGTAGAGTGCGTCGCTGTTCTCGAAAGTGTCGTATTGAATTTTTACATTGTTCTCTTTCTCGAATTGGGCGATCGCTTCTGGAGCGATATAAGTTGCATAATTGTAAATGCTGAGGACTTGCTGGTTGCTGCCTGTGCGGCTGCATCCGAAAACCACCGTTGCACTCATCACAAACAAAAGTAAGAAAGTCAGCAGGCGTTTCATGGGTTTTGTTAGTTGTAGGCAAAATTAATTATGACATACAAAGCAAGTTTTTTAACTTCTTTTAACTCTTAGCGAGGATACAACCAGCAATAAAGAAGCTAGCAACATCAAAGTTGAGATGGCATTAATTGCTGGCGTCACTGCAAATTTTATCATGCCGTAAACCAATAGCGGCAGCGTCATCGAACCGACACCGGTGGTAAAGAATGTCACGACAAAATCGTCCAGCGACAAAGTAAAAGCCAGCAGTGCTGCGCTGAAAATAGCGGGCAAAATTAGAGGGAGAGTAATCCGCCAAAAAGTCCGCCATTCGTTAGCACCCAAGTCAAAGGCTGCTTGTTCTAATTGAGGATCGAGTTCGGCCAAGCGCGCCCTGACAGTAATCGTTACGAATGAAATATTAAAGACAACGTGACCGATAATTACTGTAGGTAAACCGAGGTTGAGGCGGATTCCCGTAAGATTTTCTACGATCCGAAATACGAGGGTAAAGAAAACTAGCAGCGAAATGCCGATCGTAATTTCGGGCATAATAATCGGCAAAAATAGTAAAGCTTCTACTGCTTTGCGTCCCGGAAAATGAAAGCGTTCAAGCGCTAGCGCGAGCATGGTACCGAAAATAGTCGCTAAAGCTGTCGAAATAGCTGCAATTAGCAAGCTATTGCTAAGTGCTGGCAAAATTCCGGCACTGCTGCTGGTAGCAAGAGTCGCGCCTGCATTGCTAAACAAGCTGCCGTACCAATCGAGGGTAAAACCGCGCCAAACTGCGTTAAATTTGGAGCTGTTAAACGAGTAAATAATTAAGATGAGAATTGGCAAGTAGAGAAAGGCAAATGCTAGTGCAGCTTGTACCCAAAGCCACTTTTTGGCGATCGCCCGAACAAATAAATCTAGTTTTATTTTAGTCATTAGTCAATAGTCATTAGTGCGAGCGTCCTCGCGAACAGCAGTCATTGGTCAATAGTCATTGGTCAATAGTCATTGGTCATTAGCTCATCTTAACCTAAATGTAAGGCGCGCAGTACACACCACTTATTCCGTTTCGTCGGAGACGCGGAAGTAAATTAAAACAGGAACTAATATTATTACCGTCAACAGCATAGAAAGCGCCGAACCAAAAGGCCAATCGCGGGATTTCATAAACTGATTTTGAATCAAATTTCCCACCATAATTGTTTTCGACCCGCCCAATATATCGGGTGTAATGAAAGCGCCGACTGCGGGAACAAACACGAGGATAGAACCCGCAACAATGCCGCGAGTTGTCAGCGGTAAAAATACGCGCCAAAAAGTGCGAATATCATTTGCTCCTAAATCTTGAGCTGCTTCAACTAATGAAAAATTGAAGCGTTCTATGCTAGAATATAAAGGCAGAACCATGAAAGGTAAATAGCCGTAAATCAGACCGATCGCCACAGCGAAAGGCGTAAACAGCAAGTTTAACGGTTCGGTAATTATTTGCAGGTTTTGCAGGGCTATGTTCACTACTCCTTCGCTCCGCAGCAGAATGATCCAGGCGTAGGTTCTCACTAGAAAGTTAGTCCAAAATGGAATAATTATCAGCAAAAGCAAGGCATTTCGCCAGCGGGGAGGACGGGTGGCGATGAAAAATGCTAGGGGATAGCCGACTAACAAACAAGCCGCGGTTGTCAAAAAAGCCAAAAAGAGCGATCGACCAATTACCCCTAAAAAAACCCAGCTAAACAAACGCTGGTAGTTGCTGAGAGTAAATACCCAAGTAATCCCGCCGTAGGTACCGCGCTCTAAGAAACTGTACAATAGTACAATTAGCACCGGCAGAACGAAGAAAACGCTCAGCCATGCGCTGGCGGGAAATAATAGCAGCAACAGGTTATACAGTTTTCTATGTTCGCTGTTCGATTTTGGATTGGGAAAGAGCGATTTCATCAGGGTGTTTGGCTACCCGTGCGTATAGGACTAATAATTCCACACATTTTATATCAAATCCGCAGGTCAATCGATTTTCGATTTTCGATTTTCGATTTTAGATTAACCCCACGGATAAATTCGGGGGAAGAGAGGATTTTAGATTTTAGATTTGGGATTGATTCCACGGATAAATCACGTGGCGGGTACCACCTGTGAAATTCTTCGTCAAGCCGCAGCATTTATCTAGGGGTAGAATTCGGGCTTTTGCTTTCGGGCGAGGGTAATTGGCGGTTTACGTCAACATTCAAGTTTTCGCGGCGGAATTGGAAGCGGAAAACGACTTTGCGATCGCCCGCTGCATTTTGAGTCGGATTCGCATCTAATTCTCCCCGTCCAGAAACTAATACTTTTTGCTGCAATTCGGCTTTTTTAGGAAAATTAACCTCATTGGAAAACATATAATTAGAAACAGCTAAAGCCCTACGCAAACTCAGTTCCAGATTTTTGGAATCGGAACCTGCGGAACTGGTATGTCCTTCGATGACAACGCGAGAAATTTGTTTTTCAAACTGTTTGTTTGCAAAAAGCACTTGGGTATAGATGGGAATGAAGGCTTGCAAAAACTTTTTACCTTCGGGTTTGAGGACGGAACTGTTATTATCAAACAAAATGCGATCGCGAATGCTGACATCTCCGGTTCCGGGGTCAACAGTAAAAATATCTTTGTCTCCAACTTTTCCCTCTAAAGCATTGACAATAATCTGCGGCAGTCCTTCAAAAGCCTTTTGATATTGCTGCAATTCCTGCCGCAGTTTTTCCACCTGAAGGATTTTCTCATCGAGCATTTTCGCCTTTTCGCTAAGTTGAATTTGCACGGTGATGAACAGGAGGGCGAACAACATCAGCAAGCCGGACATTAAATCGCCGATCGATAGCAGTACGCTGGAGTCTTCCTCTTCTTCTATTTCCGGTGCATTGTCTAAATCTGATATATTTCTCATTTTTTTGGTGAGGTATTAATTTTGATTTTTTACTGTCATATTTGACATATAATTATTGGTGTGGAACTTTTGATATATTCTGCTATTTTACATTACACTCTAGAATAAAACAACAAGAAAATATTATGCCCTACAGTCAGTTTAGCATCGACAAGGTGAAGCGAGATTTTCACCTGACGATTGTTGAGGGAAGCCGATTTTTCCCGGACTCTGTTGAGCCGATCGCCCCTAGTTCTAAGTTATTGGCAATTTTAGAGGATGTACCTTGGGCGATCGCTGTAGATACCGAAAAGGCTCGCTCTGAAGTCATTATAAATCCTGTCCTGCTGGAAGTGCGACGCATTCTCAACCGTCAAATTAGTGTGTTTTCTGGCGAAGAATTCAATGTCGATCCGAGTGTTGGACTTAACGGAGTTTGTGATTTCCTAATTAGCCGTTCTCCCGAACAACTGACGGTGGAAGCGCCAGCAATTGTTGTGGTTGAGGCGAAAAAATCTGACCTGAAATCTGGGCTGGGACAGTGCATTGCAGAAATGCTGGCTGTAGAACAATTTAATCGGGCAAAAGAGCAACTGCTTGGGGCTGTCTACGGTTGCGTTACCAGCGGCACGCAATGGCGGTTTTTGAAGCTGGAGGGACAGATAATAACGATCGACCTAACCGACTATCCGCTGCCCCCTGTCGAGCATATTCTCAGCTTGTTAGTTTGGATGGTGAAAGATGCTTGATTGCAGAATATCAAGCGATTGCAACTATGGAGGGCGGGTTTATTATAGGGGTTATCAAAAAAGTGAGGTATGACTGACAGCTTATATAGCCACTAAGTTAAGAGGGCTGAAGCCCAACAACGTACCTTTAAGCGTATAGGGCTGAAGCCCAACAACGTACCTTTTAGATAAGAGGGCTGAAGCCCAACAACGTACCTTTAAACGTATAGGGCTGAAGCCCAACAACGTACCTTTTAGATAAGAGGGCTGAAGCCCAACAACGTACCTTTTAGATAAGAGGGCTGAAGCCCAACAACTTACCTTATCTTTTTGAACACCTTTATATCTGCGTGTTTCTCGGTTATCGTAAAACCCACCCTACGGTTTCTTCGTCCCCAAATTATCAGCAGCAGCCACCAAATAATGAGCAACCTGCATCAAACCGTCGGAACTTTCTTGCAACCCACTGCACACTTTCGCCATCGAAGTATCTGCTTCTTCAAAAAACTTGTGCTGCGATGAAGTAGTTCTTTCCAAATAGCCAACTAATTGATTGTTGCCCAACTCCAGCGCGCGATCGAACTGATTTGTCATGTTTTGATAGGCACTTTCTACCCGCCGCACTTGTTCTTGTTCTGCTTGCAAAGCTGCATTTAATTGATTCACCAAATTTGTATAGGTAGTTTGCAATCTTTCTCCTTCTGTATTGAACTGATTTGCCATTTTTTCATAAACGCTTTCTACCCGCAGCACTTCTTGTCCGGTTATCTTTGCTAATTCCTGCAACTGTGCCAAACGCTGGCTGGAATTCAAGCCTACAGAATTAGCAAACTGACTGACTTCTGCGGCTGTTGTCAAAATTTGGCTCATACTTTGGTCAACTTGCTGCGACATCAATTTGCGTTTTTCTGATTCTTCTTGAAAAACTTTCTGCAAGCCGAGTACAACCTGTGCTAAACCTTTTTGCTGTTTGCCTAATGTTCCTTCGAGTAAATTGTTTTGTTGGGTAAAGAATTGCTGGAGAGAGGCTTGATACGTTACCCGGAAGTTGTCTAATTCTTCCTGGACTGTGACGCGGGTGTTTTGCAGCATTGAGTCAACATTCTGCAAGCTACCTACCAGATTTTCTCTGGCTTTATCCATCAATCCCGAAGCTTCGTCGCCTACTACTTTGAGCGTGTCAGACTGAGTTTGAAAAGCGGAGTGGGTGGCATTTAAAATATTTGTCATCCGGGTTTCGACACCTTGCAGCATTTCTCTTTCTTGTTCGGCTTGAGTGTGGAGAGATTCTTGCAAGTTATCTTGGATTCCTCTAAAGGTGTTGGCGGCTTCTTGGGCGCTTTCTTGAAAGGCTGTTCTTTGCGCTTTCATCCCTTCAATGCTTTCTCCAACTCCCGATCGTATTTCGGTGGCCATTTCTTGCAAAACGCTGTGGGTGTCGGTTTGAAACTGTCCTAAAATTTGCTGCAAGTTGTTGGCAAATTCTTGCAACTGTACTAATGTATCTTGCTGGAAAGTTTGAATTGTCAGGATTGATTGTGCTAAACTAGAAGAGATTCCGCCTAATTCGTTCTTCAGTTCTCTGACAGCTTCGGATGCTTCTTGAGTTAATTGGGCACTTTGATCTAATCGCCCAACTACGGGTTCAATTACTTCGGTGCGGAGGCCGGAAAGTAGGTTGTTTAATATCTGTTCCCCTTGGTCTGATTTAATCTGTTGAAGTGCTGATAATTCTTGGCGGATGTCTTGGAAAACTGGGGTCATTGCTACACCGATTTGCTGTCCGATCGCCTGGGAGTTCACATTGCTTTGCGCCTCGACGATTTGAGCAAATCCGGTTCTCATTGTCTCGATCGCCAATTCGATCGCACTTTCAGCATCGCCACCGCTGGAATTGGCGCGGGAAAACAGTTGTTCGGGGGTTTGTAATTTCGCGATTTTATCTAATTTGGCGCGCAAATTGGATTGATTAGCAACGCGCGCGCGATCGCCCCAAGCCAACACGATCGTAAATACGCTAGAAGAACCCAAACCCATTAGAGAAGTGGAAAACGCTGTTTTCATCCCCTCCAGCAACGTGCTAATCGAGGGTAGCAATTGTTTGGTATCTTCCAGCGAACCCAAGTTAACATCCTGCAATCCGGTTTGAATGCCGTAAAATGTACCTAAAACCCCGAGGGCTACTAAGACGCTGGGCACAAACCGCCACTGACTCCGAGGTGCCGATCGCCCTAAAATGGCCGGATACTGAAATAAGAGAAACCGCCCGGATTTTACCTGAGCCCTGTAAGCCTCGCCGTCTGCGATTGTGTCGCCCGCCAAGTGCTCGCTAAACCAGTCGAGGAGAAGTTTCCAAGAGTCTGTTGCTGTTTCCGGTTGCTGTAGATCGATCGCCCCTGATGTACCGCTTTCTAACTTCGAGCTCAAATAAGTGACAGCCTCAGAAGTCGATCGGCTTTTGACGCCCACATAACGCTGGTACTGCTTCACAGAAGTGTACTCGCCCCAAACAGCCGCGCACAGCAAAATTAGCGCCGCCCAGTGAAAAATGCTATTCTGCCAAATTACCCCAAAAACAGCAGTCAAATAATTAATCAATTGCATATTGACAACCCGTTCTGTTTGTGTATTTTACTCTAATCTTAATTCTGGTAAAAACTTACCTTAACGTTTTAATATAACAGCTATCGCCTTCAACAGTTGACAGTTGACAGTTGATAGTTGACAGTTTGAGAGCGACCTCTATTTAGAAGGAAGAGGATTGGAGTAATCAATAGTCTGATTTTAATTTCTCCCGATCGGCGAGAG
The DNA here is from genome assembly GCF_020737885.1 of Microcoleus sp. PH2017_34_RAT_O_A. Lineage (NCBI taxonomy): Bacteria > Bacillati > Cyanobacteriota > Cyanophyceae > Oscillatoriales > Microcoleaceae > Microcoleus > Microcoleus sp. PH2017_34_RAT_O_A. The sequence continues at coordinate 23,737 of NZ_JAEQDD010000045.1, forward strand.
CCTTTCAACCAATTCTTTCTGGTAAAAAAACCTCGTCTAACCTTCTGATAATCGAGTTCATATGGCGCTTATAAAATGAGCTTAGTCAAGCGCGACCAATTCCCGATTACCAGACAGACCTCATCTAAATTAGTGAAGCTATATAGCGGTTCTCAAAAAAGTGAGGTATCCCCAATGCCCAATGCCCTGTTTGGCCAATGCCCTGTTTGGCCAATGCCCTGTTTGGCCAATTCCCATGAGTACCTCATCTTTCTGAGAAAGGTTATATCTCGCTTTATTTTATCAATTATGTCATCATAAATAAAGAATCAAGAGGTACGCAATGTCAGCAGAATCGCCAACCCCAAAAATAGTCGTAGTCGGTGCCGGATGGGCCGGTTTAGGCGCCACCTATCACCTAGCCCAACAAGGATATGACGTAACTTTGTTAGAAGCAGGGCCTCAGCCAGGAGGCTTAGTTGCGGGGTGGAAAACCCCAGGCGGGCGTTCCGTAGAAGCAGGCATTCACGGCTTCTGGTATCCCTACAAAAACATCTTTTCATTAGTCAAGGAATTAGGACTCGATCCCTTCACGCCTTGGACTCGTTCTTGTCAGTATTCCCCCGCCGGATTGGAAGTTGAATCTCCCATTTTTCAGGACGAACCCAGACTTCCCACACCGTTAGGAACATTCTTGTACACGCGATTTAAAAGACTGCCATTAGTCGATCGCCTTTCAGCCTTACCCTTACTCTATGCCGTACTAGATTTCGACAATTCCGACGAAGCTTGGCAGCGGTACGATCGCGTTACAGCCCGCGAATTGTTCAAACAGTTTGGCGTATCTGCAAGGCTGTACCGCGATGCTTTTGAGCCGATGTTATTAGTAGGATTATTTGCACCAGGAGAACAGTGTTCAGCCGCCGCAGCTTTGGGAATGCTGTATTATTTCATTTTAGCACACCAAGCAGATTTTGATGTAGTTTGGTGTCGCGGCACTGTCGGAGAAAAAATCTTTCGTCCCTGGGTAGAACGCCTAGAAAAAATCGGCGCCCAAGTATTGACAAAACGGCGAGTTACTGATGTCATAGTTGACAGCAACAATCAAGCCAAGGGAGTTGTCTGCGGCGACGAAACCTTCGATGCAGATGCAGTTATTTTTGCAGTTGGCGTTACCGGAATGCAAAAAATTATCAGCAGCAGCCCCGCTTTGCAAACCCGCCAAGAGTTTCGGGACGTGATGAACTTGGGCGCTGTTGACGTGTTAGCTGTTCGCCTGTGGTTTGACAGAAAAATTGAGATTCCGCTGCCTTCAAATGCCTGTTTTGGATTTAGTTCGACTACGGGATGGACGTTTTTTGATTTGAATGCTTTGCACGACGAATTCCGCTCCGAACCGGGAACAGTTGTGGAAGCTGATTTTTATCATGCCAATCAATTAATTCCCCTGAAAGATGAGGAAATAGTTGCTCTTGTTCAGCGGGATTTGGCGACTTGTATTCCGGCTTTTCGGGAGGCTAAAGTAATCGACAGCAGCGCGATTCGTTTATCGCGCGCGGTGACGCATTTTGCACCGGGAAGTTATCAGTATTTGTTGCCTGCGGTCACAAGTTATGATAATGTATTTATGAGCGGCGATTGGGTTGTGACCCGTCACGGTTCTTGGTCGCAGGAAAAGGCTTATGTTACTGGTTTGGAGGCGGCAAATTTCGTAGTTTCGCGTTTCGGAATCGGCAACAAAGCGACAATTATTCCGGTGGAGGCTGACGAACCGCACATTCAAATCGGCAGACAGATTAATCAGTTTGCTCGCAGTTTGACTAAAGCTGTTATTCCCGATTTTTGGCTGCCCTAATTAGAAGGAAGAGGGAAGAGGAAATGTATTGCTTTAACTAAGTAGGACTTATGCACGGGTGGCGAGAAACCGGGTTTTTCATCAAAATAGTTGATTGAAACTGTCAATGTGGGTGAAAAAGTAACTAATCGTAGGGTGCGTCAGGGCAAAAAATATTAATTTATACTCAAGACATTCAACCCTGAAGCACCCTACAATCACTGTCAACTGTCAACTGTCAACTGTCAACTGTCAACTGACTATTACCAATAAGGCCGACCCTTCCAAAAAACTCCCACGGTAATTCCTATTAGTGCAGCTTCCGATAAACTTGCTAAAAAAGCAGGTATGGGCAGGAATGACTTTAATACCAAACCCAAGATTACGCACAAAACTAAAACCCACAAATTAGTCCGGTTGAGCAAAAATTGCTGCTGCCAATACTCCAAAAAGTACACTGCTAAAGCTCCCATTCCCACGGCTGTAACAAAAGGTATCAATATTCCGAGGGAGGAGCCGTAGAGAAGTGTCAGAATGTTGCGGATTACCCGCGATTGCGTGAAACCCCAGGCTAAAAATAGTTCCAGTCCAATCACGATGGAGTTGACGAGGGCGGCAATTTGCAGCATTTCTCGCCAGGGGAAAAGTTTTAAGCGGCGCAGAAAATTGCTCATAATCGGCAAATTTGGTAGGTTGCTTTGATTTTATAACAGTTTTGCGCTGGCGATCGACATTTGATGCCAGTTTGTAAAGTAAAATGAACATAGAGGGCAGTCTCTTGACAAATTCACCCAGAGCATCTGCCTGCTAGTTGTTGGAACCGTGAAAGGAAAAAAGTTATGGTGGAGAACACTGTCGATTGTGCTGTAGCTTGCGTCAACGGCTGCGTTTTGGGCGACAAGTGCCCGAAGCGGGAATACGCAGAAGCAACTTCAAGCTTTATTGAAAATACTTCTCTCGACAAAATGCTAGAAATGGCAGAGGAAGCGGTGAGAAGGAAACGGACGGAACCTCCCAAATGGGTAATCCCTGATTTTCCCGAATAGAATTACCCATTTGGGAAACAGCATCGCCCTTTCAAATGGGCGATGCTTTTTGTTTTTGGGAGTATCTCATTAAATGCCGGATTTATACGTTAATTTTTTACAGTCTTAGACGGATTTTTTCGCTCACAAACCTGCTTTTTTTATGGCTTCTGGGGCGCCCCAAGGGCAATGATTAGCGGTCTACTATTTTGGAACCGGAGGTCGCCATTTCTCGCACTTTTTGTCGAATTGGAAGCTCGATCGCAAATTCGGTTCCTTGGCCTGGTGTCGAACAACAGCGCAAACTGCCACCGTGCTTTTCTGTGACAATGTGCCAGCTAATTGACAGGCCGATTCCCGTACCTTTTCCCACAGGCTTTGTTGTAAAAAATGGGTCAAAAATACGATCGCACAAATCCTCACTGATTCCCGGCCCGCTGTCAGCAATTTTAATAATTGCCGTGTTCGGGTTGTGGACTTTCGTACAAATCCGAATCTGGTAGGGATTTATTTTAATTTCTTCCATAGTTTTTTCAGCGCATGATTCTTCTATCGCATCGATGGCATTAGCTAAAATATTCATAAATACCTGATTGATCTCCCCGCCGCAGCACTCTACATTTTTCAAATCGGTATCGTACTCCTTAATCACCTGAATCGCGGGACGGTTCGCCTTAAATTTCAGCCGATTTTGCAAAATCATCAGCGTGCTGTCAATACCTTGATGAATATCAATCAGCTCCATTTCTCGCCCTTCTTGTCGCGAAAAATACCGTAGAGACAGAATTATATCCCGAATGCGATCGCCACCTAGCCGCATCGAGTCTAGCATTTTCAGCAAATCATCCTTGATGAATTCAATCTCTACCGCTTCTGCTGTTGATGTTATTTCCGCTGCGGGTTCGGGATAGTGCTGCTGGTAAAGATTGAGTACCTTGAGCAAATCTTCAGTATAATCGCGAACGTAATTGAGATTGCCGCAGATAAAATTTACCGGATTGTTAATTTCGTGAGCAATTCCCGCCACCATTTGCCCCAAAGCAGACATTTTTTCGCTCTGAATTAACAACGACTGGGCGTGCTGGAGCTTGTGCAGGGACTGCTGTAAATTCTCCTGTGTTTGCTGTCTCTGGTTCACCTCTTCCTGTAGCCGCTCGTTGGTTTGACAAAGTTCCACAGTGCGCGACTCTACCCGTTTTTCCAACTCGGCAGCCAGTTGTTCCAGGTTAATTTGAGCTTGTTTGCGATCGACAATTTCACGCTGCATCTGGGCATTTTGCTCCTGAAGTTTTTGAGTCAGCTTGCGGATGCTCAAATGCGCTTTAGCCCGAGCTAAGACTTCTTGATTTTGAATCGGCTTAGTAACGTAATCAACAGCTCCCAAATTAAATCCTTTTACCTTATCTTCCGTCTCATCCAGCGCTGTCATGAAAATCACCGGAATCTCCTTTGTCAAATCGCCAGCCTTCAAAAGCCGGCAAGTTTCAAACCCATCAATTCCCGGCATTAATACGTCCAGCAATATCAAATCTGGCAGCGAGTATTCAGCTTTTTTGATAGCGCTCTCTCCCGTCCTTGCCACCAACACTTTAAACCCCGATTCCGTCAAAAAATCAAACAGCACTGCCAAATTATTTTGGTTATCATCGACGATCAAGATAACGCTCTCTTGCCAAGGTAAGATGCTCATGTTTTCAATGCTTCCTATATTGTTCTACGAATTCTAAAATCTTTGCTTCTTCAAAATTTTTAGCTAATTGATTCAGATGGCTGGCAAAAGAGACATATTTTGCATTAATTTTGGCCAATTTTTCTGCTTGTTTTTGAATTCCTCCTAAGTCACCCATCATTGCTAATTCAAAAAGTACAGCTATTTCCTCTGCCGGAGGAGGGATAATTTTTTCATCTGGAATTTTAGATTGGTTGTCGGAATCTTCAGATTCATAATTTTCGTCTTCCAAATTCTCATAAATCCATTCTAACTCTAAATGAACTTGCAAGCAATTTAAAAGTTCCTCAGCCCGGATCGGCTTGGGGAGAAAAGCATTGCATCCTGCTGCTAAACTTCCCTGCTTTTCCACTGCCATAATACTAGCAGAAGTGCCGATCGCGACCACATTTTTAAAGAGCGGCAACTTGCGAATTTGCCGCATCGCTTCAAATCCGTCCATCACCGGCATTACCAAATCAATCAAGATACAATCCGGTTGAAATTCCAGGGCTTTATTCAAACAATCTTGACCGTCTGTAGCCTCAATTATTTCAAAACCCAACGGTTCGAGCAGGTGAATTAAAACCGAGCGATTTTCCCACTGATCGTCAACCACCAGAAGTTTTTTGTTAGTACCCTTGAAACCTTTGATAAATTTTTGGGAATACTTTTTATTTATTTCTGGGCTGTCAACTGCTAGCAAATCTAACTCAAACCAGAAAATGCTACCTCTGCCTAAAGTGCTTTCTACTTGTAATTCGCTGCCCATAATCTCGACTAATTCCCGGCTGATTGCTAATCCCAATCCGGTTCCTTCGGTATGGCGGCGGGTATTGCCCACCTGTTCAAAAGGTGTAAATATCTTTGGCAATTCATCAGCAGCGATCCCAATTCCTGTATCTTCAACCTGAAACCGAATCCTCAGGTTCGTAGTAAGGACTTCAGTCCGGGTTCCATCAAGGTTCGTAGTGAGGACTTCAGTCCTATTTTCATCGCTTACACAATCCACTACTGAAACCTTAAATGTTACCCCACCCCTTTCAGTAAACTTAACAGCATTACCAATTAAATTAATCAATATTTGGCGCAACTTCTTTTCATCTGCCGAGATTGCACTGGGGAAATACGAAAGATATTCGCAATTAAAAGCTATGTTTTTTTGACTTGCCCGAATGCTACAAATAGCATTAATGCCTTGAATGAAATCGGGAAAATCAAAGTCTGTGGCCACGAGTTCCATTCTCCTTGCCTCGATTTTAGAAAGGTCTAAAATATCCTCTATCAAAGCGAGCAAGTGTTCGCCACAGCGGTGAATAACGCCAATTCCATTCTGTTGTTGCGAGGTCAAATGTTTGTCGCGCTTAAAGATTTGAGTGTAACCTAAAATGCCGTTGAGGGGTGTTCGCAATTCGTGGCTCATGTTAGCTAAAAATTCGCTTTTGGCGTGGCTGGCATCTCGGGCGGCGGCTTCGGCTTTTTGGCGTTCTTTAATTTCTTCGGAAAGTAGCGAGTTTTTTTCGTGTAATTCTTGGGTGCGTTCTTTTACTTTTGCTTCTAGGGTAAAGTTGTATTCTGCGAGTTGTTTGTTGGCAGTTTCTAAGTTTGTGTAAAGACGGGCATTTTCGAGGGCGATCGCAGCTTGGGAAGAAAGCAGCTTCAATACTTCCAAGCGATCGCCTGTAAAAGCGCCGGTTGTCAAATTGTTTTCCAAATACAGGATCGCGGTTAATTTGCCTTGATAGACGATCGCCGCGCATAACACCGATTTTGGCTGGCGATCGACGATGTAGGGGTCATTGTGGAAAATAGCGTCGCTGCTGGCGTCATTCAACACGACATCTTGCTGAGTGCGATCGACAAAATTGATTAGCGATCGCGGATACGCACAATCCAAGCCCGCGCCCGAGAGCACCCGCACATCGCCGCCAACCTCTCCCGCAGCTTCAATGACAAATTCACCGTTTTTTGGTGCGATCAAAAACCCAGTTTGGGCCCCCGCATTTTCCAACAAAATCCGCATCAATTTGTCCAGCAAAGCATCGAGGACAATTTCGCCGGAGATAGCCAGAGATGCTTTCATGACGGTAGCGAAATCCAAAGCTTTGTGAGTACCGGTAACGGTTGCAGAAGTTACAGTCACAGTCGGGCGATCGCTAATTGTGAGACTATCACTTTCCGGCATCCGTACAATCAACTGCGGATAGCGTTTCTCCAAATCTGCAACTTTAGCATTCGCACCCCAACGGATGTAACCGTAGTAAGCATCCGTCATGTAAACCTTAGCCACCTTCTGGCGCCCCACAAACAGGTAAAACTCAGCAGCTAATTCATTCGCCAAAGCCTCTTCCTGAATGTATCCCTGTTCGCGGGAATGTTGGATTGCGCGATCGTAAAATGCGATCGCCCGGTCTTTTTCTCCCAACACCCGCGCTTTCTCAGCCTCAACCAACTCATATTTATGCTGATAATTCATCGGTGCGTGAAAAGCCCAATCCTGCATTTTTTTCTGATTTGCTTCCACCTGTTCCAAATACTGTGCTTGTTGTTCAGTATCCGCAGTTGGATATACAGCTAATAAAGCCAGCGAATAGTAAAAATTGTGTATGGCAACATACATCAACCCCATTATTGATTTAATGTATTCTAATGCTTCCGATAAGTTGGCAATAGCCCCTGCACCATCTTTCAATAAATAGAGCAAAATTCCTTTAGCTATATACAAATGAAAAAGCGTCCAACCATTTTTGGCAGCTTGCGACTGCGCCAGCAAAGTTACTTCATCAATTGCCTCTCCGATCAACCGATACTTGTCAGTTACTAAGCCTTGCAAATTTAAATTTAGTTGCCTTTCTACATTTATTTCCAGTGCAATATATGGATTGCCAATTTCTTGGCTCAAATTTACGTATAATAATTGCTTGTCAAACAACGATTCTAGTTGCCCCCCAGTCAAAAATAGGTAAATGCAATAATTACTAACACAATAACCAACATAGACTAGATAACCAAACTCAATTCCATTTTGCAGCGCATCTTGCAACGGTGTCAAACTTTCTCTGGCGTGTTCTTTCCACGGTCTAATAAAAGAGTTAAACATATTGTAGACTGGGCATATAAGTTCCTTTGCCTCGAATTTATCTAACAATTTTACAGCCACTTTCCCTGAGTGATATCCTTTTTCAATTTCTCCAATTGTACAAAGTAAAGTGCCGTAAAAAACATAGGATAAAGCAGCGATAGCTGAATAACCTTGTTGATTGCAGAGATTAACTTGGCAGACAACTATTTCAAAGCCAATCTCTGGATCTACACCTAAAGCGGGAATAGTAATAGATTGAAGTAACTTTATTACTGCTATCAGCTCCGGATCGGTCATTCTTGGCAATTTTTCTAAGTCTTCAAACTTAGGTAGTATCACCTGATTTTTAGCCAAACTCTGGAGCCTTGAAAGAGAGAGACCCATCATCTCCAAAGCTTGCAATCCAGTATCCAAAGCTCTCGGCATCTGGAAGGTGTTTACATACATTTGGATTTTAATCTCATATATCTTTATCGCATCTAGCTGAGTAGTAGCTTGCTGCAAGATTAACTCGCCCAGAATTTCGGCTTGCTGTAAATTGGTATTCAGATATTCCGCTTCCATTGCCTCTGTATGGAGAGCCAGGGTCAAGTTATAATGACTCTGCCAACTTGACATGACCTCACTTTCTTTCTCACCTGGGCGAAACACAGAATTGAGGAGTTGTATCCCCAGATTAAAATACCTGAGAGCAGGTTCAAAAGCTGCTGCCGCCTTCGCTTTTTGACCTGCGATGAGATTGAGTTCAGCTAACTCGCATCTTTCTTGTTCCGAAGTCAGTAAATCGATTCCGAAATTCAGTTGATTTACCAAAGCAAAAATATTGTTTTTCCGCGCTTCTGGTGCAGTATTTTGCAGCAGCAACTGACCGATTTTTAGGTGAGTCTCTTTTTTCTGCTCTTCAGGAATCAAAGAATAAGCTGCTTGCTGCACTCTGTCGTGCAAAAACTTGTAGTCAACCTTCACATCTTGCAGCCCAGCCAGCCCTGTTTCTAATCCTTCAAAAACCAGTGGAATTTTGTAATCGTTGCTCAGCGGCAAAACTAGACCCGCCTGAAGAGCATCCCAGAGGTTTAATGCTGTTTCTTTTTGAGATTTTTCGCTGACAATTGAGAGAACTTCTAACTTAAACTGGTTGCCAATACAGGCAGCTAATTTTAATGCTGACTGCGCCGAGACAGGCAACTTCCGAATATTTCGAGCGATTAACTCTACGACATTGCAGTCAGTAATCCCAATAGCTTGGATGTGTCCGAGATCCCACTGCCACGTACTGGATGGAAAATCGTAAACTAACAGATTTTCTTGATAAAGAGTTCTGAGTAACTGAGTTAGAAAGAAGGGATTGCCTTGGGTTTTGTTGAAAAGTAGCTCGGCGAAAAGTTGAATCTTTTCCGAGATTCGGATTTTCAAAGTTTCGGATATTAAGAGTTGAACATGACTCAACTCTAAGGGAGCGAGAACAATATTGCTGACTCTTTCGGGAATTCCTGCCCCAGCTTTTTGGATATTTTCGATGGTTTGAATTAGCGGATGGGTGGCGCTGACTTCGTTATCTCGATAGGCTCCAATTAGCAACAAATATTTGCTGTCTGAATCTGTCACCAGCAGTTCAATCAATTTCAGCGACGCCGAATCTGCCCACTGCAAATCGTCGAGAAAAACTACTAGCGGGTGTTCTTTTGCGGTAAACACGTTAATGAATTGTTTAAACACTCGATTAAATCGGTTTTGCGATTCTGTCGGCCCCAATTGCGGGACTTCCGGCTGTTTCCCGATAATTAGTTCGACTTCGGGAATCACGTCTGTGACAACTTGCCCGCTGGTTCCCAAAGCGGCAAGCAATTTTTGTTTCCAAGTCTGGATAGATGCTGTGCTTTCTGTTAGCAACTGCCGAATTAATGACTGGAATGCTTGAATCACGGAAGCGTAGGGAATATTGCGTTTGAATTGGTCAAATTTGCCACCAATAAAATATCCGCGCTGTCGGACAATTGGTTTTTGAACTTCATTGACTAAGCAGGATTTGCCGATGCCGGAGTAACCGGAAACGAGGATCATTTCGACTCCCCCTGTTTTGCTTGTTAAGGAGGATGAAGAACTTTCAATAAGCCCTCCCTTAACAAGGGGGGGTTGGGGGGGTTCTCCGGTGCTTTGGGAAAGCTCCGAAAGCCCCCCCTTAGCAAGGGGGGGTTGGGGGGGTTCTACACCGCTAATTCGCTCAAAAGCACTGAGTAAAGCGGCGACTTCGGCTTCTCTACCGTATAGTTTTTGGGGGATGAGGAGTTGACCGGCCCGATCGGCATTTCCGGCAGTAAAATCAGATATATTGCCACCAGCTTGCAGTTGCGCCAGACAAGTTTCGAGATCAAACCTCAGCCCGTCGGCACTTTGATACCTATCTTCCGCCGTCTTCTCCAACAACTTCATCACGATCGCAGAGATTGCTTCGGGAATTTCCGGCTTCAAACTGTGGGGCGCGGGTGCGATTCTAGCGATGTGACAGTGAACTAATTCTAAAGGGTCGATCGCATTAAACGGCAATTCACCAGTCAGCATCTCGTAAAAAGTGACACCTAACGAGTAAAAATCGCTGCGATAGTCGATCGCCCGATTCATTCTACCAGTTTGTTCCGGCGAAATATAAGCTAACGTACCTTCGAGCAAATTGGGATAGCTGGGACTTGCGTTTTCTCTAACCAAGCGCGAGGAGATGCTGAAGTCAGTAATTTTGACCTGATAGGTTTCGGGATGGATAATGATATTGTGCGGTTTAATATCTTTGTGAATTATTTGATTTTGATGAATTTCACCCAAACTTTGAGCTAGCTGCACGGCTATTTCGAGAAAATGTTTTAATTTAATTTTTTGAGTAGTTAGAAGTTTTGACAAAGCCAAGCCACCAAAGTCTTCTAATGTGAGTGCTACACTATTTTGATGCGTTTCTAGGCGGTATGAATTAACAATAGTTTCTATATTTCTTAGATTTTTTCGGATTTTATATTCGTGTCTCAAGCGAGTAATCTCTTCGAGAGTTGGATACTCGCTTTTCAGGGTTTTGACTATGACGGGTAGGTTTTCTTGTTCCCAGATTCCCCGATAGATCGCAGTATTGATACCAGAATAAATTTGTTCCGTGATTTGATAGCCTGTTAGTAAAATCATAGTTTAATCAATTTGAATTTAAAGGGTTGACTGCAAATTTACCCGAGTTGTGCTGTGGGCGGAAGTCGATCGCCCGTGTTAGAGGGGTGATGGCACAGGTTGGGTGAAACAGATTCCGAGGCATAATCAACATTAGTGCAAAGATCGCAGCTTTGGCATTGGCTATTTGGCTTAATCTTTAAGTCGATCGCACTTACGTATTCTTACTGATTAATACGTATTCTTACTGATTAAATTGTGTTTAATATAACATTTGCCGCGCCAAGGGTTTTAACAGCCTTCTTATCTTCTTCTCTCTTTCCTCTGTCAAGTCAACTGTCAACTGTCAACTGTCAACTGTCAACTGTCAACTAATCATTGCGAGTCAAACCCTGAAGGCTAACTTGCAAAACCGACAAACCCAAAATCAGCAAAAACAAAACTAGGGCGATCGTACAAGCATAACCAATTTCCAAATCCTTAAAAGCCCGTTCGTAAAGATAATAAACAACAGTCTTAGAACTATTGCGAGGGCCGCCCTGAGTCATAATATAAACTTCTTCAAAAACCTTAGTAGCAGAAATCGCCGAAATCACCGCCACCAAAACCAAATAAGGCTTCATCAGCGGCACAGTAATATCCCAGTGTTTCCGCAAACCTTCCGAACCATCAATCGCAGCGGCTTCATAAAGTTCTGCCGGAATAGATTGCAGCCCAGCTAAATAAATCACCATGTAATAACCTAAGCCTTTCCAGACAGTAACTGCCATCACGCTAAAAATTGCCACCTTCGGATTGGCCAGCCAAGAAACCGGAGGTAAACCCAACAATTCTCCGAACTGATTCAGCAATCCCGTCTCAGCAAACAGCCACTTCCAAGCAATCCCCGCGACAACCATCGAAATCACCGCCGGCGTGTAATATGCTGCGCGGAACCAGTTCATCCCCCGCAGCTTTTGATTGCACAAAATTGCCATTCCCAACGGTATAACAACCAATACAGGCACAACACAGATGAGATACAGCAGCGTATTGGTCAAAGTTTGCCAAAAAGTGCGATCGCGCCACAACCGCTCAAAATTCTTCAAACCCACCCACTGCGGCATTTGAGTTAAATCATATTCGTAACTCGTAAAACTCAAATAAAAAGCTTGTAAAGCAGGCCACAAAACAGTCAAAGTCAAAACAAACAAAGCCGGAAACAAAAACAAATAAGGCGTTGAATAGCGGCGGAAAAAATTCAAAGGCATAATAATTGGTAATTAGTCTTGGTTAATAATAAGACGGCGGTTGAAACCGCGTCTATACAAACGATGTCAGCCGGACGCCGACTGAAGAAAACAACATAATTCCATTCGCCGTCCGATCTTTTTCTTCAACCCGCGGAGGCGGGTTTTGTCTGTGTAGACGCGAATTCGATTCGCCGTCTTCGATTCGCCGTCTTCGATTCGCCGTCTTCGATTCGCCGTCTTCGATTCGCCGTCTTCGATTCGCCGTCTTCGATTCGCCGTCTGCACCCTACAAACAATACCTATTTAAGCCCAGAAAACAAACCCTCCCAATCTCTCGGAGAACCAGGATTTTCCCCCTCTTTTACCTCAAAAGTCACCTTACAAGCCTGCGGTTGTTCCAAAGCTTGCACGCACAATTCCGCAATATCTTCCCGACTAACTTTACCCCGAATATTATCTCCTTGCTCGAAGATCAAAGCTTTGCCGCCCGGTTCCTCAGTCAAAGCACAAGGTCTGACAACAGTATAAGGTATGCCGCTCGATCGCACGCAATCCTCTCCTTTCAACTTCCAAGTCAAAATTCCCCCCAACATATCATTCATTCTGACAGCCGGCGGTTCATCTTCCAAGATAAGTCCTGGGCGGCCCGGGCGAGTAACTCCCGCCGAACTCACCATCACAAATCGCGGCAAAGTCTGGCCGCCATCAGCTTTAATAGATTCTAATTCCAGTTGAAAAACACCCGGTGTAAATTTCGGATTCAGCGCGCCGTCATATTCAAACTTGCTCAGCATTAACTGAAAAGAATAAATGCTGCTGGGATCGAATTTCGCGCCATCTTTCACAGTCTTCGCGCGGAATACTGGAATTAACTTATCGAAGGGAACTACGATCGTAATCCAGGTATTGTACACAGTATCGAACGAATAGCAATAGCCGATACCATCCCATTTAGCCTCGCTACGCACGATCAACTTGTAGCGCTTACCATCCCCTTTGACCCGGAGCAGGAGGCCGCTGAATCCTGCGAGATTGACCGGAGGATCGAAGTTGCGGGTGCGGACAGAAGCAAAGCCACCTGAGTTGGCAGTGGAAACATTGCCCGTGAATATAGCTGTACTGTCTGTAAGTACGATCGAACTTTCGCTAGTCCCGCCCATCACAACATCATCGAGAGCGCCCCAAGTTTCCTTTAAATCTTGGGTAGGTTTTGTGAAATCAAAAATGACTTTTTCGCCTGATTTAATGAGCTGACTGCGAACAGCTTGCACTAAATTATTCAGGCCTTTGTATTCGACAATTTCGGGAACATCCACAACTTCCGGCATATAAAACTTGATGCCTTGATAGTATTTTTCCCTGGTTGGCGTGTCTCCTTCTACAGGTTGAACTTTGGTACCCGTGCAGCAGATAACTGCATCTACGCCCTCAGTGACGCGCGGTGTTAGCGTCTCAGCGATAGTGATATCTCCCTCGACTAATTCGACATTTTTGCCAAGAATTTCGGTTGCTCTTTTGGTATCTCTGACGAGACAGCGGACTTGATATCCCCGCTGTTGCAGCCGCTTGACAACTCGCTTCCCGACGCCACCTGTCGCACCGGCTACCAGTATTAGTTTGGGTTGGTCTTTTTTATTGTTGCTGCTGCTTCCGAACAGTTGTTGCAGCCAGCTAATGCTGCCAATGAAGGGAATCACGCCAAAATAAGCCAAGGTTTTGACAAATCTGCCGGCATCCCATTGGGCGGTATTTTTTTCAGTCACAGTCGCTTCCTCAGAGTTGGCTCAAATCTACTTATAGCAGTTGACAGTTGACAGTTGACAGTTGACAGTTATGGTATCCGAATCTAACCGTTTATAAAGCAAGGATTTTAGACTCTATTGATGAGTTCTTGAATGTCCTAACCAATGTGGCGGTTGCTATAGCTGCTTTTGTATTTTAATCTAATTTTCGATTTGTGCATTTTGTCGATAAGCGCACTTTTTTTCACTTCACCGAATAGCAGGGGTTGGAAGTCCCAGCATGAAGGCAGATTATTATAAGAACGGAGTTTAAATCTCCGTTCTTATCGCTTCGCTGTCAACTGTCAACTGTCAACTGTCAACTGTCAACTGTTTAAAATCGGTTTGAGATGAGTTTGGCTCAAGGGAATCTCAATAATCAACTCGGTTCCCTCTCCGGGGGCTGAAATACAGCTCAATTTGCCGCCGTGTTGTTCCACCACAATTTCGCTGCCAATCGCCAAACCTATCCCCGCACCTTTCCCTACCGGTTTTGTGGTAAAAAACGGCTCAAATATTTTCTGTCTAACTGTTTCTTCCATACCCCAAGCATTGTCCTTAATCCGAACTGCTACGGCTGTTTCTCCCGGACAAACTTCAGTCACGATCCGAATTTGTCCGCTCTTGGCTGTCTCTGCTTCGTGCCAAGAGTGCGGCGATAAATTTTTGTTGACAAAGGCATCTTCTAAAGCATCAAGTGCATTTGTCAGCACATTCATAAATACTTGGTTGATTTGAACTGGGTAACACTCAACCAACGGTAGAGAGCCATATTCTTTGTTGAGATGAATTGCAGGGCGATGGTACTGCGTACCTGCTACGCTAACGGGCTTCGGTTTGAATCGGTTGCTCAAAATCAGCAAAGCACTGTCCAATCCGTCGTGAATGTCAACTTCTTTAATCTCTGCTTCGTCAATTCTAGAGAAATTTCGCAGCGACTGAACTATCTCGCGGATGCGGTTAGCTCCTACTTTCATTGAACCCAGCAACCTCGGCAAGTCTTCAACTATAAACTCTAATTCTGCTCCTTCTATTTCTGCTTGAATTTCTGGCGAAGGCGACGGATAGTGCTGCTCGTAAAGCTGCAATAAATCGATCATTTTTTGACTGTATTCGTCGGCATAGTTAAGATTTCCGTATATGAAGTTAATCGGGTTAGTCACTTCATAGGCTACCGCCGCCACCAACTGTCCCAAACTTGACATTCTTTCGCTTTGCACCAATTGAGTTTGCGTTCGCTGAAGCTCGTACATCGCTGTTTTTAAATGCTCGCTTTTTTCGCGTTCTCTGGCGATTGAGGCTTCTAGTGCTCTATTTAATTTTTCGAGTTTTTTGGTTTGGCGCAGCACTATATTGATTATTGCTTTTTTTAGTTCCAATGCAGCGTCTATTTCGCATTGCTTCCACGGCAAAGATTTGCACCTCACATTTTCTTTCCACAGCTCGAAGGATTTCCTAGGAGACAGTCTGTGGCTGCCATCTTCATCTATTAGAACTGCTTTGTTGGGGTTCCCTGCCCAATTTACGGTCTTAATTACTTCCGGGCGAAACCACAAGACGTATATTTTCTGACTCGGCGATATTGCTATTGCCAAACACCCGCTAGCCGTGTTTTTAAATTCCTCAGCTTCTGGATAGCATTTAGTCAGCGAGTCTGTATAAAAAATTTCTTTTTTTAGGCTGTTTTGCACCCACTGAGTTAAGGATTTAAGCGCTTCTCCGTGAGGTGTTTCCCCGACTCGATAGCAATTTTCTCCAAATACTATTGATGCTCCCTGGGCGTTGACTGCTTCCAGCAAATTATGCTGGCATTTAACTAACACTTCTGACAAGTTTTCGGAGGTAGATATGTCTTCAAAAATCTGGGCTTGAATAGATTTTAAGTGTAGTTTGTAGTCGTAGTCTTCGTTGGCTTCTTTTGATTGCAATTCTAAGGACATTACTTGCCCGATAAACTCGCAAGCGGCTCGCACTTCATGGTTGAGGTATTTTGGTGTATAGTTATGGCCAACAATC
Organism: Microcoleus sp. PH2017_34_RAT_O_A; assembly: GCF_020737885.1. NCBI lineage: Bacteria > Bacillati > Cyanobacteriota > Cyanophyceae > Oscillatoriales > Microcoleaceae > Microcoleus > Microcoleus sp. PH2017_34_RAT_O_A. The sequence continues at coordinate 39,538 of NZ_JAEQDD010000045.1, forward strand.
AATCCCCACAGTTGTTGATCTTTGATTAAAGAGATTGATAAAGTAGCGGCAACGCCCATATTTTGCAGGTATTCTATGTGAATGGGAGACACGCTTCTCAACACGCTGAGACTGAGGTCTAGGGACTGCTTCGTAACAGAATTTTTTTCGGGAATGATGCGAACTGGTTGATAATTAATATCTGGTATTAACCTCAACCAATTTAACAAATACAGTTTTTTGGCTTGTTTGGGAATATCTGATTTGGGGTAGTTTAAGCCCAGGAATGGACTCAGGTTTTCTAGTTTGTCTTCAGCCATTATAGCACCGTTACCTTCTGCGTCAAATTGATAGGTCATAACTCTATCAAATCCCGAAATCTTCCGGATTTCTCCCACAGTCTGCTGACATAATTCTTTGAGATTTTTGGCGCTTTGAATTTGGCTGACTGTGGATCTGACTGAATGATAAAAGCTAAAAACGGAAAGATTTTCTGTGGTGGTTGCTAATTCTAGCTCAATTATCAAAATTCCTTGTTGTCGGTGGAGGATGCAGTCAAATTCTAAAAACTTGTCTGCTTTGTTGACAGAGAGTTTAATGGGATTGACGGTTTTTAAGTTTTCGTTCTGCAAACAGGAATTGAGTTTTTCTAACTGAACTCTATCGAAGAATAAGCTCAAATCTTGACCGATCGCACTTTTGGCATCGACTCCCAATAAATCTTGCGTATTTTCACTGACTTGCAGTATTTCTAGTTGAGGTTCTCGTACAACCACGAGAATCCCGTGAGGCTGAATGTGCCCCGATATGTGAATGGGTTCTGTGTCGCAGTTTGTCAAGTCAACTTCTGCGAGTGCTGGGATTGTGCTTTGTCGATCCATTGTCTCTATTTTCCGCTGTAAAATTTCGAGAGGGTTCTATCGATTTTAGATTTGATCTCAAATTTGCTTTTCAATAATCTCATATTGTTCGATCGCATAATGGCCTGATCCCTTGACCGACACTAACAAGGCATTATCCGAAAATCAGCGAATCGAAAATGATGGAGTCGAAAATTAGCCTACCGTTGTGTTGCTGCTAGACTGGCGCGAGCATTCTGGTTTTTTTTACGAACTGAGCTATTCTATTCGAGCGATCCCCGATATTAATTATCGCAGCAATTGTTCCCATTCTTCAAGTCGTTTTAATGTTTTTCCACAATTTTAATATTTGTGGTAATATTTTACCATCATAAAAAAGGGGAGATAAATGTGTCTTCAGACCGGCCGACTAACGAAAAGATTAAGTTAAGGTAAGGGTGACAAGACTTGAAAGTAAAGTCGCGTTAAGCTTTTGAAGTATATCCAACAGGCCCGACAATTATACTGATGCTCGACTTCAATACAGTTACTGAGTTTTCTCATACCCACTGCATAGCTATCTGTGCCTTTTTAGTTCCGGCAAACTTGCTGACTACTTTGCAGACAGGGATTTTGACAGGACTAAACCGACCTCGAATGCAAGTTTGGGCGTCTGTGGCTGTGGCCAGCCTTTGGGCTACAGCAATGATCTTTCACGTTTTTACCTGGTTCGCGATCGGAGTAGTAATGCCTCCGACATACATCTTGTTAGCTATGGCGATCGCTTGTCTGGCTATCAATATCTGGGCAGTGGGACATCCTGCGAGCATGATGCAATTAATTAGAGTTGCGGTATCAGCTTTTAGGGAAGTTTTAGAAGAAGGAAGAAGGAAGAAGTCAAGCGTGAAGTCGGAAGTTCGGTAACGGATTTTCTAACGGGTGTAACGAATAAAATTTTAGCGATCTAGGAAATAAGGAAGCAGAAAGAAATTGGCATCTGGCCGTCTGAAAGATGTCTGGGAGAATATTAGTTTTTACTAATCTGTTCCCTCGTTCCACCTATTAGTTCTGAGTCGTGATTTTATAACCCTTATTCCGGTTCGCGATCGCGACAGTCTTCATCTTCCGGGCCGCGGGGATGGATCGTGCAGTTGAGCAGGTGCCCGCCATCGCTTCTGCCATAATAGTAGCGACATCCCGTGCAAATTGCCGGAGGTTCGATCGCACTTTGGTAAACCGGATAATCCATAGCCAGCAGTGAGAAGTCGCGCTGCGTCTGAACAGTCCCGATAATAGCGCCTGAAAGTTCCACAGCTTGGCGGATGTTTTCGATCCTGGTGTAAGGTGGCAGGTAAATGTCAATATAAAGGCGTATGCCATCGCCTTCGTACTCCTGGCGGGTAATATTGCCTCCGAGCAAACCGACGCGCGACGTAATGGCGGAGGAAAATTCCCCAGCCAAGGTGCAGTAACCGCAGAAAAGGTGAATGTGTTCGTCGGTTACTGCTCTCACACTCAGGCGAGTAGGAATCAGCACTCTCAGGTAAGCGTCGAGCTCGTCAAAAATCGGTTCGGCGAGGGACAGCATCTGGTTTGCGTCTTCGTGGTTGAGCCCAAAACCCTTAGAAACCTTGGAGACGAGGGCTGCTAAAATATCAAAAACTTGGGTTAACAGCGATTGCAGCCTGCTATCAATGGCGATCGGACATTCTCTGAGCAGTTTTAAATAATCTTCCAAACGATGGGCTACGCGCTGAATGCTGCTAAATCCCAACATAGCTGCTCCCCCTTTAACTGAGTGCGAGGCTCGGATGAGCTGGTGTATCCTTTGGGGAGTTTGCACGGTGTTTTGCAGGCCCTGCAAGCCTTGTTCCATGATTTGAAGGTGTTCTGTGGCTTCTTCTAGAAAGTAGCCGATGATGCGCTGTAGTTGTTCTGGTAGCATAATATTATTCTCCGAAAGGCACCCTAATTGCAGAAAACAGAAAGCAGAAAGTAAAAATGCTGATATTTTTTACTTTTGAGTCAATATTTAACCCAGAGGTGATATAAAACCGGCGTTGCACGGGACACAATACCGCAGTGCGAGCGAAAAGCGCTAGACTCGGAAAGTTAGGATGCCGATGCAAGTGGAAACCAGATTATTTGTCCTTGATATCTATCCTGCCTCACAATAACGGCGGTGGCAAATATCGAACCAAAGAGGCTTCTGATTGCCCACATTTTTTAACGTGCTAATTTTCTCAACAAGCAAATTCCGCAACTCCGATTCTATCGTTGTTGATGGTTGGTTATTATCAATAGCTCTTGACTAATGACAACAAATTGACGATCGAATACCAAGAATTTCTGCATGTGGTACCCGCCACGTGATTTATCCGTGGAATCAATCCCAAATCGAAAATCTAAAATCCTCTCTTCCCCCGAATTTATCCGTGGGGTTAATCTAAAATCTAAATCTAAAATCTAAAATCTAAAATCTAAAATCTAAAATCTAAAATCTAAAATCTAAAATCTAAAATCTAAAATCTAAAATCTAAAATCTAAAATCGATTGACTCTCGGTGCGTAAGTTCTAGGAATATGTCATTTAACAGTGTAAAGGTGATTTTTTGAGAAGTTTAACTTTTAATTTAATAGATATCTTCAATAACGATTATTGTAGGGTAGGCATGGAGCCTGCCCGAGAGTTTCTGTTTTGGAGAAGTCTATGACAATCGCTTGCGAGTTTGAACAAGCGATCGCCCTTTTTGGCACGAGATATATAGTTTGACTGCGTAAGTCCCGATCGCATTAGGATCGCGAATTAAATAATTAAATAATTTACACAAGTTTGTGGGATGGGTTCTGGGCCCATCCCACAACAACCATAAAAATGGTACCTTTTTTCCTATTTAGCGACTGTTGCACCGACTTTGGCTGCGATCGCAGCTAAAGCCTTGCCGTTGCCTTGTAGAAGCGTGTTATTTTTCTGCACCATGCTGCCACTCAGTTCTGGGGGAGCGGGCAGTTTAACGCCTAATTTTTCAGCGATCGCGCGGACAATTTGTCTATTACCCAACAATAATTTGTGGTTTTCTGTCGCTAAGTCACCGCTCCCTGGGCCTGCTACGCTGGGTACAGTTGCGCCTACTTTGGTAGCGATACTGGTAAAAATAGCTCTGTTTTGCAAGATTAGCTGTTGGTTAACTTGCAAAGGATTGCTACCCGATGGTGCTGCGTCCTTGCTAGCTGCTGCGCCTACTTTAGCAGCAATATTCTTAGCTGTTTGACCATTTTTCACTAGCAAATCCCGATTTTGCTGTATGAGTGTTTGTTCGTTGGCTTGGGTAATAATTGTATTGTTAATAGTAGGTGGTTGAACTAATTGACCAGAGCTTCCCAATAATCCAGATGCCAATAAAGTAGCAGTGAAACCAACAATTAATTTAGACATTTTTTCTTTCCTCGATATGTTTTTTTTGACAAGCAGTTTTTTTACTGCGTCATCTACCAAAAGAAACATATCAAGACTTTTTTGAGCAGTTTGTCACGAATGTTACATTTTGTAACAAACTTATGCAAAAAGTGCAACGTCTAATTGCAATTTTTACAATTACAGACAGAAAGTAGGTTTTTATAGCAGTTGACAGTTGATAGTTGACAGTTGACAGTTGACAGTTGACAGTTGACAGTTGACGGTTGACGGTTGACGGTTGATCGGCGAAGATATTTGCTATCTTTTTTGCTTTTAACTTATTCACTAGGATTTTTGGGTTCCGAAAGTGGCGGCGGCTACACCGAAGAGGAGTACCGCAGCACCTGCGAGTACGGCTGGCGCAGGCATTTCGCCGAACACCAAATAACCCAAACAACTCGCCCCAACGGGTTCAAACAAGATGGCAAGAGTTACCAGAGTTGGGGAAATTTGCGCTACAGCCCAGTTTAAAATGGTGTGACCTACTAATTGAGGCAAGGCGGCGGTTAATAAAATGTAAAAATATACGATGTTTGGATAACCGGTATAACTGGTACCGAAGGCGAGGGGTAGAGGTAGCAGGACGATCGCAGCAACAGTATAGGCGATCGCGATATAACCGCCAATTCCCAATCCCCGCCGTTGAGCTTCCCGGCCTAGCAACAGATACAAACTGACAGCCCAGGAACCCGTCAGAGCAAGGATATCGCCGAATAATTGAGTGTTGCCGCCCTTGGCTGCGCCTGTGCTTCCGAGGGCGATCGCCATTCCGCCAGCAAGCGCTATAGTAATGCCTGCGATCGACATTTTGCTGAGTTTTTCGCCAAACCAGAAGCGGGATAACAGCGCTACCCAGACGGGATTTGTGGTGACGAGGGCTGTGGAAGCTGCGATCGAAGTATAAGACAGTGAGGTAATCCAGAGAGCAAAGTGCAGGGCGAGACACAAACCAGCCGCCGCAGCATAGCGCCGAGCTCCGGGTTGTAGGGTTTTCCACTGAATTTTCGGCCAAGCTGGAAGCAGAATTAAGGCGGATAAAGTCAAGCGAGAAGCGGCGAGTACGAGGCTGAAACCGAGGCCGCCCGCGCCTGCTTTCAGGTTGGCTAGCCGGATTAAGATTGAGGCGGTTGAGACTGCTAATACGCCGATCGTTAAGATAAGGGCGATCGACCAATTCGACGGTTTTTGCGGAATATTCATTTAAATTTCCATGAGATTATTTATTTTGAGAGCGCCCCAAGCAGTCTATGGTGTCGTTGCGGGCGATCGTATTTTGACAAAAATAATCTTTATTAACTCAAAATCATGAATTTAATCAACTAGATTGATTAAATTTATAAATATACTTTAAAAATATAGCCCTTCTCAGATAGGTGAGGTACGTTGTTGGGCTTCAGCCCTCTTGGTTTAAGCGGTTATATAAGCTGTCAATAAATGCTATAGCTGATTTTATCATCTTAAATACAACATTTTATCCGCAAAGTATTAGACATATTATAAAAATATCTAGAAACTGGCAAGATGCCAGTTCCACAGAAAAAGATATTTTTGTAAAAGATATTTTTGTAAAAGATATTTTTGTGGAATGGGCATCTTGCCCGTTCCAAAATTTGATTATAAAAACTTTTCCAAGATATATATTTGATAGTTTCAAACTAGATAAATCAGAATTAGCGCGAGTAATTAGTAAAAATTTATCTGAAATTTTTTATCAGAGAGCGCACAAACTATTTGAGATCGGAAAACTTGTAGTCCTTACATTATCCATATTGTCCAGGAATTGTAACATAATTTTACAAATATGACTTTTATGACTTTTATGAACTCAAAGTCATGACTTTTATGAATTGACTTAAAAAAATACTTGTTTTAGCATCTTAAGTACGAAAAATGAAACTGGTAAGAACTTCTCATTCATTTTTAACATAGCTCAAACCAAAAATAAATCAGGAGAATCAACTATGGCTAGCCCATTCAAAGTAACAGAATTCGATTCAGGTAGATATATTACAAATGTCACCGCAGGAAAATTTAACGGCGACTCAACAACAGATTTAGCAACCATGGATTTGCTATCGACTCAAATTGGCATTTTGCCAGGAGACGGTACAGGTAAATTCAGCATTGGTAGCTACTCCTCCACGGGAGAATTCCCCTACGACTTTAGCAGCGCAGATTTCAATGGTGACGGCAAAACAGATTTATTCGCCACTACGGTACTGACAAAAATTCGATTTTGTGGGGAGACGGCAAAGGCAGCTTTACTTCTTACACCAACTTTGATGTGGGAGTACCATTTAATGTCATCTATCCGATCGACTTCAACGGTGACGGCAAAGTCGATTTAGCCCCCGTAGACTATACGAATAACAAAATTTTCGTCCTCTTGGGAGACGGTACGGGTAAGTTTAGCAAAGCCCAGGCTATTGATATCACAACAGACATCTCTTCCATCGCTTGGGCAGACGTAAACGGAGACGGCAAAATAGATCTAACCACAGCCAGCCAATACTCAACAAATATTTCCGTGAATTTAGGAGATGGTACTGGAAAATTTGGCAAAGCTACCAACTTTAATCTAGGGAAATATCCCACCGCCATTACAGCGGGAGATATCAACGGAGACGGCAAAACCGACATCGTATCAGCCAACTACTATTCCGACGACATTTCCATACTTTTTGGAGACGGGAAAGGCAATTTTGGCACAGCAACCAGCTTTTTCGGAGGAATCGGCCCTTCGTCCATTCAAGTATTAGACTTTAATGCTGATGGCAAAAATGATTTAGTAGTCGGAGATTTGCTCTCAAACTTTATTTTGTGGGGAGACAACACTGGCAAATTCAACACTTATACCGACATTCCTTGGACGGGATTTAATCCTGTATATGCCGACTTTAATGGAGATAAAAAACCTGACATTGCCGGCAACTATCTTGGCAATGTAAGAATTTTAATCAACGATACCAGTCCCCTTACCGACACATCAAAACCAGCACCTACGCCCACTCCCGCCCCGACTCCAACACCGCCACCACCGCCAACACCTGGAACATCTGCTGGTTTTACAATCACTCCGATATCGGGATTAAAAACTACAGAAGCAGGGGGAACGGCAACATTTACCGTCAAACTCAATAGCAAGCCAACTGCTACTGTAGCCATAGGTTTAAGTAGTTCCGATAAAACAGAAGGAACAGCCTCTCCAGCTTCTCTGAATTTCACTCCTACTAATTGGGAGACTCCGCAAACTGTAACGGTAAAAGGAGTTGATGACAAAGTAACTGACGGCGATAAAATTTACACAATCATTACCCAACCCGCTGTTAGTGCTGACAAAAAATACGACAAACTAAATCCGTCTGATATCACCCTCACTAATATCGCTAGCATTACTCCAACTCCAACTACAATTCCTCCAACTCCAACTACAATTCCTCCAACTCCAACTACAATTCCTCCAACTCCAACTACAATTCCTCCAACTCCAACTCCACCAAAACCAATTCCAATTCCAATTACCACTCCAACACCTGGTGGAATCACCGTCAGTCCAACAACCGGATTAAAAACCACAGAATCAGGCGACAGTGACTCATTTACGGTCAAACTCAATAGCCAACCCACCGCTAATGTCAGCATCGGCTTAAGTAGTTCCAATACAGTAGAAGGAACTATTTCCCCAGCCTCTCTCACCTTCACTCCTACCGATTGGAATCAAGCCCAAAAAGTCATAGTAAAAGGTGTTGATGACAAGATAGTAGATGGCGATAAAAAATACACAATTGTCACTGACTCTGCTGTCAGCACCGATCCAAAATACAACAACCTCAATGCAGAGGATGTCAGCGTTACCAACGCCGAAACTAACCGCCCACCCGTGTTAAACAAAAGCAAGGAAACTACTCCCTGGCACTACGACAGCCCGATAGTCAAAAAATCATCCAAATTTGAGTTTACGGTTCCCGAAAAGGCATTTATAGACCCAGATTCTGGTGACAAGTTAACTTACTCAGCCACTTTAGAAAACGGTCAACCTTTACCGAGTTGGATTACTTTTAATCCCACTACCCGTAATTTCAGCGGCGACATTACTAAAGGGAGGTCTCTGAATATTAAGTTGACCGCAACCGACACTTCCGGTGCGAGTGCTAGCGATTCTATCCTGTTAATAGTAACTAAGAATGGTGTGGTCGTTGATGGTTATATTGCAGGTGCGACTATCTTCTTTGATGCCAACAAAAATGGAGTCAAAGATGCTAACGAACCTTTCTCAACGACTGATGAGAAAGGGGAATACGAACTCGATATCCCGGACAGTTTTGATACGAACAAAAATGGCAATTTTGACCCTGAAGAAGGTAATTTAGTTGCTTTTGGGGGGACGGATGTTTCGACGGGCTTGCCACTGACAACTCCTGTTTCAGCACCGATAGATTCCACTGTTGTCACGCTATTAACTACTTTAGTTACTGATTTGACGGCTGGGGGAATGTCGCAGACTGAAGCGGAGTCAAAGGTTAAATCTACTCTGTCTATTCCTGCGGGAGTTGATTTACTGGACTTAGATCCGATCGCATCTACGGCAAAAAATGAGCCTGGTGGTGTCGAAACTCTAGTCGCGATGACAAAAGTCCAAAACGTCGTCACCCAAACCACCAGCCTGATTGACGGTGCATCTGGGGCGGATAATGGTGCAATTACCAAAGCTGTTGTTGCAGCAATTAACAGTAAAATTAAATCCGGCGGTTCCCTGGATTTGAACAATGCGACGCAGGTAGAAGGCATTATCCAGCAATCTATTGCTAACGTCAAACAAGTTGATAGCAATCTCGACGCTGAAAAACTTTCCAAAATTTCCTCGCAAACAGCGAAGGTAATGGTTGAGGCTAATCAGCAGATAGATCAGGTGAAATCTAACTCTTCACCTGAGTCTATTGCCTCGGAAATTGCCAAAGTTCAAAAGGTGGCTTTAGGTGAAAGTGCGATCAAACTGGAAGCAGTCGGTGTTGCGATTCTCACAGGCGATGTTAACCCTTCCACAACTTCTACTACACTTCTCGGTTTTGAGGGCAAAAATCTGGTAGGTACTGATGATAACGATACTTTACTAGGTGCTAGCGGTAACGATTTCATCAGTGGCAGAAAAGGCAGTGATTCCCTCGATGGTGGTGCCGGCGATGACAGTATTTACGGTGGCAAGGGACTCGATACGCTGACAGGTAACAGTGGCGATGATATCCTATTTGGAGGCCGTGGTGCTGACAGTTTGGATGGCGGTGCAGGCAATGACAGCTTGTATGGCGGCAAGGGAGATGATACTTTGCTTGGTGGTTTGGGAGATGATTTCCTGAGTGGTGAAAAGGGCAATAATTTTCTAATCGGCGGAGAAGGTAGCGATCGCTTTTTGTTAAATCTAGATAGTGGTATCGATACGATCGCGAATTTTGACACTGATAGCGATAAGATTATCCTTGGCAATGGCTTGAGCTTCGGACAGTTAGACATTACCCAGACTGCTAGTGGAAATGCGATCAAAATTGCTGCGACAGGCTCAGTGTTGGCAAATGTCAGTGGAGTCACCGGGCTGCTGCGAGCAAATGATTTTTTGGTGATTTAAAAGAGTGTTGACAGTTGACAGTTGACAGTTGACAGTTGATAGTTAACAACAACCGCAAGCATCTCATTTTTGTAAAAAGCATTTTTTCTTTGATTGAGTGCGAGCGTCCCCGCTCGCATATTGTACAATACGCGAGCGGGGACTATAAAAACTGAGATGCTCCCACAGCAACCTCTACCTGGAAGGAAGAGGATTGGAGTAATGAATCGTCTTCTGTTAATTTCTCCCTAAAACGAAGAGGCTTTCAACCAATTATTTCTGGTAATCAGCCGAGGGTAGGGGCTGGGGGCGAGATCCTCGGGCCCCACCTTTTTAATAAAAAAATGTGTAACAATCAATAAATCTCGCAGTTAACGCTGACAACTCCCAATTTAAAACTATCTATGGCTCCTACAGTTTTGATTACAGGCGCTTCTCAAGGAAGTGGCAAGGCAACGGCACTGTTATTTGCCCGTCAGGGTTACGATGTGGTGATGGTGGCTCGGGAGCCGGAAAGATTGGCAGCAGCAGCGGCTCAGGTGCAGCGTGAAGGCACTTCGGCTATGGCGATTGCGGGGGATGTTGGTGACATTCAACAAGTGCGGGCGATCGTCCAAAAAGCCCTGGATACCTGCGGAAACATTGATGTTTTGGTGAATAATGCTGGAATTTGTCTCGCAGGGGCGATCGAGCAAACCACCTCCGAAGATTGGCAGCAATTAATGAATACCAATTTTTGGGGCTGCGTTAACACAATTCAAGAACTTTTGCCACATTTTCTCGATCGCAAAACGGGTACAATCGTCAATGTTGGTTCCATTGGTGGCAAAATGCCCTTACCTCAAATGACTGCATATTGTGCCAGTAAGTATGCAGTAACGGGTTTGACAGAAACTTTGCGATTGGAATTGGCGCCCCAAGGAATTCACGTTTGCGCGGTGCATCCGGGTTTGATTAACAGCGATTTCTTGGAAAGAGCTCAATTTCGCGATCGAGACGAGCCCGCAGTCGAATTGCGCCGCCAACAAATGAGTGAAATGCTGAAATCTGACTGGGCAAATCAGCCGGAAGATATTGCTAAAGCTATCTGGGATGCAGTGAAGAATCAGCGTGCAGAAGTCACAGTCGGCCCTGCTTTCTTGGCATCGGAAGCCTATCGCTTATTCCCCGGTTTGATGCAGTGGGCAATGGAAAAGGGCAAGTTATAATTAGTCAGTAGTCATTATTAGTATGGCAGGGTAAATTTATTGTCGTCAGACAAATTAGGTACGTAGTTGCGCTTCAGCGCTCTTTGCTTATATATATAAAGAGCGAAAAATTAGGTACGTAGTTGCGCTTCAGCGCTCTTTCCGAATATATATAAAAAACGAAAAATTAGGTACGTAGTTGCGCTTCAGCGCTCTTTCCGAAGGTACGTAGTTGCGCTTCAGCGCTCTTTCCGAATATATATAAAAAACGAAAAATTAGGTACGTAGTTGCGCTTCAGCGCTCTTTCCGAATATATATAAAGAGCGCTGAAGCGCAACAACGTACCTTGATCCAATCTTTGTCGAGCAAACAAACTCAACCTCAAATATTGTACCAAGAATTCTTCTATAATTGGTATTATTAGTAGACGAGCAATTGCATTCATTTCCAGCGAGCAGAAAATCATCTGCGGTTTATGTATCAAAGTCAGATTTATTTAATTCAAGTCTAATAAGGTGCATATAGCATTTATCAGAAAGATGAGGTATGACTGTAAATGGAGTTTTTGATGCGACCTCGCTTACTATATCATAAATACTAAGAGGGCCCAAGCCCAACAACGTACCTCATCTTTCTAATAAGGTGCGTATTTCGCACCCTACACCTACAGATTAAAGCAGAGAACTAGCATTAATCAAACGCCCGTTTAAATCTGCCGGAGTCACATTCAACACAGTCCCCAACAAAGCATTAGTAAAACCGAATCTAATATTAGTAGCTTCCACACGCCCATTACGATCGGGATCGAGACTTTGCTGCGAGATGCCGCCCTTGGCTAACAAACTCGTTCCCCCCGAGATACTTCCTGGATCGAGTAACAGTAGTCTCGGATCGTTTAAACTATAACTCACTTGTTCAAAAGTGATATTGCTGCTGGTGAATGCCGTACTAATTCCGATTGAATCGCTAGACTTATCAAAATCGATAATTACGGCGTCAGGAACTTCATTTCCAACTAATCTAAGTCCAGCTTGATCGACTCTCAAAACAAAGACATCGTTGCCCGCACCTCCTTTGTAAACATCCACATCTCTGTCGCCAATTAAAGTATCGTTGCCGTCACCACCGACTAACAAATCAACACCTTGCCCCCCGCGCAGCAAATCATTTCCCACGCCGCCATCAACGAAATCACTATTTTTATCTCCCGTCAAGAAATCGTTTCCAGCTTCTCCCAAAACATCGTCATCAGCTTTGCCGCCGTAAATAGAATCATCGCCGGCACCGCCAAACAGACTGTCTTTACCATCGTTGCCGAAAATCCTTTCTGCATCTGACGCGCCCCTGACAGTATCATTGCCGCCCAGCATCCAAACTCCCCCAGGAAAACTGGCAAGTTGTCCCGGTGCAAGTGTAATATTTTCAGCAGTATTGTCTCCTACCAAGCGAGGGATGCCAGAATTATCGGGGGTGAGTACCATAGTTGTAAATTTTGTGCGATGTGATAATGGATATCTTGTAATATTCTACAGCTTGGCACAACCCGATCGCGCGATCGCACATTAAAATAAAAGTTAAAACTAGAGCCAATGCCAATTATCTTAGTTAAAGACTTAAGCAAAGTTTATCCCGTAGCGATTAAGGAACCGGGACTGAAAGGAACCATGCAGCACTTTTTTAAGCGCACTTACCGCAATATCAAAGCAGTTGAGGGCGTTTCTTTCAGTATCGAACCTGGTGAAGTGGTGGGGTTTCTCGGCGCTAACGGTGCGGGCAAAACTACGACGCTGAAAATGTTGACTGGTTTGATTTACCCGTCTGATGGTACTGTCACTGTGTGCGATCGTACTCCTTTCCGCCGCGAAGCAGCTTTTCTGCAAAGAATCACCTTAGTTATGGGGCAGAAACAGCAGTTAATTTGGGATTTACCCGTACTCGACTCTCTGCGAATCAATGCCGCAGTCTACGGCATTCCCGATCGAGATTACCGACAGCGAATTGGAGAATTGACAGAAATGCTGTCACTAGAAGGCAAATTAAATCAGGCGGTACGCAAGCTGTCTTTAGGCGAGCGAATGAAAGCGGAATTGATGGCCGCGCTGCTACACCAACCGGAGGTATTATTTTTAGATGAACCGACTTTAGGTTTGGATATCAACGCACAGTTTAGTGTCAGGCAATTTCTGCGAGAATATAACGAGCGCTATCAAGCAACTGTGCTTTTGACAAGTCACTATATGGCTGACATTACGGCTTTATGCAAGCGTGTTTTGTTAATCCATGAAGGGCAATTAGTTTATGATGGCAGTTTGGACGGATTGCTCGACAGGTTTGCACCTTACCGAGAAGTCCAGGTAAAATTAGCCGAACCGCTAGCAAAAGATAGCGCTTTTGCTTACGGCGAGGTAGAATCTATTGAAGGTAATTCAGTCCGGTTTTTGGTCAAAAGGGAGGAGCTGACGGCGAGCGTGTCGAAGATTTTAGCCCAGTTGGAAGTGATAGATTTGACTGTCACAGATCCGCCAATTGAAGAGGTAATCGGTCGAGTTTTTCGCACGGGAAAAGTGTAGAGTTCCCCCAGATTACCTAAAAAGCAAGGTGTTTTATTCTCAAGATAAAGATAGGTACGTTGTTGGGCTTCAGCCCTCTTTCTATATACGCCGAAAGAGGGCTAAAGCCCAACAACGTACCTTTACCTATAATTTTTTTAGTGAGATTGATATGAAAAGAATCATCAGAATTGCTAAAACTTTGCTACTGACTTACTACGCTTATATGCTCGAATACCGGGCAGAATTGTTTTTGTGGGCCCTGTCGGGAGCTTTGCCGTTTATCTTGATGGGCGTGTGGATGCAAGCATCAGAAAGTGGTCAGTTTGGGCTAAAGGCGATCGACTTTGCCCGTTACTTTTTGGCAGCTTTCATTGTCCGACAAACTAATGTTGTTTGGGTGATTTGGGAGTTTGAAAAAGAAGTAGTCCAAGGCAAGTTATCTAATAGATTGTTGCAGCCTCTAGATCCAGTATGGCATCACTTCGCATCTCATGTTTCCGAAAGGTTTGCGAGGCTACCTTTTGTATTCGGATTAGTGCTGCTGTTTTTTGCACTTTACCCACAGTCTTTTTGGGTGCCGAGTTTGGGCAGGTTTTTGCTGTTTTCCTTGGTTGTCGTCTTGGCTTTTTGCTTGCGGTTCCTGATCCAGTATACCTTTGCGCTGTTTGCTTTTTGGATAGAGCGCGCAAGTGCGATCGAGCAATTTTGGTTCTTGATTTACCTGTTTTTATCGGGAATTATCGCACCGTTAGAAGTGTTTCCCCCAGCAGTGCGCGCAGTGGTTTTGTGGACTCCGTTTCCTTATTTGATTCATTTTCCTGCTTCAATTTTGATCGGATTGCCCGTTGATGTTGGCCGTGGTTTGTTGGTGATGCTGGGTTGGGGTGTGGTGTTTTTTGTGTGGAATCGCTGGCTGTGGCGGCAGGGTTTAAAACAGTATTCCGGTATGGGAGCTTAAACAGTTGACAGTTGACAGTTGACAGTTGACAGTGAAGAATTGACAGTTGACAGTTGGCAATTGACAGTTGAGAGGGGACTATTGACAGTTGACACTTGACAGTTCATAGTGGATATTTAGCGAACAATCTCGGGCACTATCAACTATCAACTATCAACTGTCAACTATCAACTATCAACTGTCAATGACTGATAACTCACCACTCAAAAATAAATCTTTTGCGTTTGCCGTCCGAACGGTAAACCTATATAAATACTTGTTTTTCAATAAAAAAGAATATGTATTGTCAAAACAACTACTACGATCTGGAACAGCTATCGGTGCATTAGTTAGAGAAGCAGAACAAGCAGAAAGCAAAGCCGATTTTATTCATAAACTAGCGATAGCCCTCAAAGAAGCCCACGAAACTGAATACTGGATATTGCTACTTCGAGAAACCGATTATCTCACCCCAAAAGAAAGCGAATCAATCTTAAACGACCTAAAAGAACTCCTAAAACTACTAACCAGCATCATCAAAACAACCAAACAAAAACTCAATGACAGTTGACAGTGAGCAGAGGGACTGTTGACAGTGAACAGATGGACAGTGGATATTTACCGAACAATCTCCTGCCCTGTGAATTATCAATTATCAACTGTCAATTATCAACTGTCAATTATCAACTGTCACCACACCTCATGCAAAAATGCAATCGCCACCATACGACAATTGCATAAAAGTTAACTTTTTGTATCCATACATACAAAAGTTTACAAAAAATTCTTATATTAATAAAACCAACGACGGATAAACGAGATAAAAGAGATTCTAATGACAGCCAAAAAAAATCTGATTGTAATTGGCAATGGTATGGTAGGTCACAAGTTCCTAGAGTTAATGGTGAGCTCGGATGCTGCCAAAAACTGGAATTTAATTACTTTTTGTGAAGAGCAGCGCGTTGCTTACGATCGCGTAAACCTCAGCGGATTTTTCTCTGGGAAAACGGCGGGAGATTTATCTCTAGTTGCACCGGGATTTTATCAAGAAAATGGTATTCAAATTCACATCGGCGACAAAGCAGTCGCCATCAATCGCGAACAAAAAACTGTCTCTTCAGCCAACGGTTTAGAAGTTCCCTACGACAAACTTGTACTCGCTACGGGTTCCTATCCATTTGTACCGCCTATCAAAGGCAAAGACGCGGCTGGTACTTTTGTTTACCGGACAATTGACGATTTGGAGGCGATGTCAGATTATGCTAAAAATTGCAAAATAGGTGTAGTAATTGGCGGCGGTTTGTTAGGCTTGGAGTGCGCTAATGCTCTCCAAAATATGGGTTTAAAAACTCATGTGGTTGAGTTTGCGTCGCGGCTGATGCCCGTGCAAGTTGATGAGGTTGGTGGTGCGATTCTCCGTAACAAAATTGAGGAGTTGGGGGTTTCGGTTCACACTAGCAAATCTACCACCGAAATTGTTAGCGAAGATGGCAAAGTTTCTAAGATGCTGTTTGCTGATGGTTCGGAATTGGCAACGGATATGATTGTGTTTTCTGCTGGCATTCGCCCCCGAGATGAAATCGCCCGAGATTGCGGGATTGCGGTGGGAGAGCGCGGCGGTATTACGATCAATGATAGCTGCCAAACTTCGGATTCTGATATTTATGCGATCGGCGAATGTGCACTTTATCAAAATCGCATCTACGGTTTAGTTGCCCCTGGTTATACAATGGCTGGCGTAGCAGCAGATATTTTGAGCAGCGCTGCGGATGACGGGCAAGATGCCCGTCCCACTAGCACTTTCACTGGTGCGGATATGTCCACAAAACTGAAACTTTTGGGTGTGGATGTGGCGAGTTTTGGTGATGCTTTTGCGAATTCTGCCGGTGCTAAAGAGATTGTTGTTGCTGACAATTTCCAAGGCACTTACAAGAAATTAGTTTTAAATCAAGATGGTAGCCGAATTTTAGGCGGTATTCTCGTCGGAGATGCTTCTGCTTACGGCACTTTGCTGCAATTCATGCAAAATGATATTGCTTTGCCGCCACATCCAGAAGATTTGTTGATGCCACCGCGCGAAGGCGGAGCACCTGCTGGTTTTGGTGTGGAGAGTCTGCCGGATTCTGCTCAAATTTGTTCTTGCAATAATGTCAGCAAAGGGCAGATTTGTGAGGCGATTCGCGATCGCAATTTAACTGATGTCGGCAGTGTCAAGAAATGCACTCAAGCTGGTACGGGCTGCGGCGGTTGCGTGCCTTTGGTGACGGATATCTTTAAGTCGGAGATGAAGAAAGCCGGGTTTGCGGTCAAAAATAATCTCTGCGAACATTTTGAGTTTTCCCGTCAAGAATTGTACCATTTGGTGCGCTCTCAAGAGCTGAAAAGCTTTGATGAGACGATCGCCAAACACGGCAAAGGGCACGGCTGCGAAATTTGCAAGCCTGCTGTGGCTTCGATGCTGGCTTCTACTTGGAACGACCATATTCTAGAGAAGTCTCACGTTGGTTTGCAAGATACCAACGATTACTATTTGGCAAACATTCAGCGCGACGGTACTTATTCGGTGATACCGCGCATCCCGGGTGGAGAAATTACGCCGGAGAGGTTGATTGCTTTGGGAGAAGTTGCCAGGGATTTTGGGCTTTATACTAAGATTACTGGCGGACAGCGGATCGATTTGCTTGGTGCTCGGGTGGATCAGTTGCCGCATATTTGGCACCGCTTGATTGATGCGGGATTTGAGTCTGGACACGCTTACGGTAAGGCTTTGCGGACTGTCAAATCTTGTGTTGGTAGCACTTGGTGCCGCTTTGGGGTGCAGGATTCGACGAGTTTGGCGATCGAGGTTGAGTTGCGCTATCGCGGTTTGCGATCGCCCCACAAGCTCAAGTCTGCTGTCTCTGGCTGCACTCGCGAATGCGCGGAAGCTCAAAGCAAGGATTTTGGGATTATTGCTACTGAGAATGGTTGGAATTTGTACGTGTGCGGTAACGGCGGGATTAAGCCGCAGCACGCGGTTTTGCTGGCGGCGGATATCGATAAGGAAACTTTGATTAAGTATATCGATCGCTTTTTGGTCTTGTACATTCGCACGGCCGATCGCCTGGAACGTACCGCTACTTGGTTGAACAAGCTTGAGGGCGGTATTGAATACTTGAAGCAGGTGGTAATTGAGGATTCTCTGGGCATTTGTGCTGAGTTAGAGGCGCAGATGGAGCATTTGGTGAATACTTATCAATGCGAGTGGAAAACGACGATTGAAGACCCGCAAAAGGTGCAGCGATTCCAGCATTTTGTGAATTCCGATTTGCCAGATCCGAGTATTGTTCGTGTCGAGGAACGGGGACAAAATCGCCCTGCTTACGAGGATGAAAAGGCTCTAGCTGGAGTTTCGGAATAATTCCAAGCGTGTCAACTTGAACTTAAACCTATTGTCAGCTTGATTGTTTTAGGCAAAGCCCCGGATCCCCCCTAACCCCCCTTAAAAAGGGGGGGACAGGAGTATTATCAAAATTCTCCTAACCCCATTAAAAAAAGGGAGGAACAGGAGTATTATCAAAGTTTCCTAACCCATTAAAAAAAGGGAGGAACAGGAGTATTATCTTGCATATTCCTTTTTTAGAGGGATTTGGGGGGAGCGAGGCTCCCAGACAAACGAGAGCGCTCGTAGGTTTTAGCCAATTGTTGATACGATGAAAGCCGTAGACTGGGAATGAGATTAGTCGTATTAAATTAACAGGAAAAAAATGGTTCAATCATTACAGGTTTCCGATACAGTAACAACTTGGGTAGATGTGTGCTCCCTGGATGCGATCGCCCCAAATACAGGAGTTTGCGCTTTGGTGGCTGGGGAACAAGTGGCTGTTTTCCGAGTGGGAAACGGGGATGAACTGTATGCTTTGAGCAATTACGACCCGTTTAGCAAGGCTTTTGTGTTGTCCCGAGGACTTGTGGGCGATCGCAGCGGCACTCTAAAAGTTGCTTCTCCGATTTACAAGCAGAATTTTAGCTTGGCTACTGGCCAGTGTTTGGACGATGAAACGGTAACAATTCCGACTTTTCGGGTTCGGGTTGCAGGCGATCGCGTCCAAGTAGCAGCTAGCTAGATTCAACGCCCCAATTGTTCGAGATCCATCCGCCAACACCCAACATTCCGATTGGGTGGTGGCGGATTTTGCATTGGGGCGCGATCGAGCCACTGGTTTTGCTATAAAATAGAGTCGATCGGCTGCATACTACAATCTGGATCGGACAGCGGTAGAAATCGCATCTACAGTCAAACTTTCGTCCGCCTGCACGGTGTAAAGAAGATAGCGTAATTTCAACCACTCGGTTTTCAATCCGCTATACAAGCGGGTTTTGTATCTATAGAAGCCGTTTCAACCGCGAGCGTCTTATTTCAGATTTTCAATCCAAACAAACTTTAGGGGGTAGGATATCACTATGTTATTAAAAAAACTTGTTGTCGAAAATAATCCCCAGACAGTGGCAGAGTTAATCGACGCACAACTCAAAACAGGTCAACTGACTGGGGCCGAACTCCAAACACAAGTTTTCGGCCAGCACTGGCGAGATGAATCTTTGCACGAATTCCTCCGAGAAATTGCAGCCAAGCTCGACAAAGAAACAGCGAGCGAAGTTATAGAATATTTGATAACTCAAAATGGTCAACAAGAAAAATTTATTAATTTATTTTTAGCAGCAGAATGCCTATCAAGAGTTAAAAATGGCATCAATGAAACAACAGAAAAAAAACTGTTAAACGCTTTAAAAAAGTTATCGCAATACGGTACGGTTTTTCTGATTCTTTATCAAAGCGCTGAAGAATTGCAGGAAACTTATCAAATTCGCTATCGATCGATCGCCGCGATCGCCCAAACTTGGAAAAACGACCCGCAAACCCTGCCTTGGCTCAAAATACTAGCACACTCCAGCGACAGCGGCGAAGTCCGCGCCACAGCAGTCAAAGCCATAGCCTGCGGTTGGCCTGACGAACCAGAAATTTACCTGATGCTCAAAAACCTCGCTAAATCCGATCGAAGCTGGGCAGTGCGATCGGCTGCAATCGAAGAAATGGCTTCTGGTTGGCCCTCTAACAGCGATACCTTGCCGCTGCTGGCGGTTCTGGCTCAATCCGATCGCAGTCCCGCAGTCCGCACCTGCGCCCTGGAACAGTTGGCCTCTCATTGGCCCGATCGCACAGATACCTTGCTGCTGCTGAGAACGGCCGCCGAATCCGACGAAAATTTGGGAGTGCGAGTCGTAGCGTGGCAAGAAATAGCCAGAGGTTGGCACAGCGTTTTAGGCACGGTGTCCCAGCTTCAAAACCTTGCCCAGACAGGAAGTTCTACCCTGCGAACAGTAGCGGTGCGGGAATTGGCAGCGGGTTGGCCCGCCGATGACGAGGTTTGCTTGCTGCTGAAAACCCTAGCCACCTCCGACAGCAACGAAGAAGTGCGAACAGCGGCGATCGAAGAATTGGCCTCGCGCTGGCCGGGCGAACCAGATATTTACCCGCTGCTGAAAAGTCTCGCCCAGTCCGACGCGAGTTCCACCGTCCGGCAGGCAGCAGTCCAAGGAATTGCCTCTGGCTGGCCATCTAACCCCGAAACTCTGGCTTTTTTGCAAAATATAGCTACGAGCGATCTCGACGCGGAACTGCGCGAAATAGCCTTGCAACAAATTGCCTCCTGTTGGCCCGACAGCCCAGAGACACTGCCCCTGCTGCAAAAAATTGCGAACTCAGATGATTATTGGACTGTGCGGCAAGTGGTAGTAGCAGCCGCAGCCACGTTACCGTCAGCCAGTCTCGAAGTCTTTGAATGGTTGAAAATTCTGGCTGAATCAGACAGACACATCAACGTCCGAGAAACTGCGGTGGAACAGATAGCAAGAGGCTGGGGACACCGGGGCGAGACGCTGCCTTTTCTCAAACAACTGGCGGAGTCGGAGCCCAATTCTCACTTGCTGAGCGTGCTGGTGCGAGAAATAGCGCGGGGATGGCCGCAAGAGCCGGAAACCTTGTCTTGGTTGAAAATTCAGCTTGAGGCTGGGGATGAGGAGGTGCGTGAGGTGGCGGTGCAGGAACTCGCTCGCAATTGGCCCGATGGTGCTGAAACTTTGCGGATGTTGGAGGCTAAAGCAGAGGGCGATGAGAGTTCGGCTGTTAGGAAAATTGCTTTGCAAAAGTTAGCTCGGGGGCGGACAAATGAGTCTGAAACTTTTGAGTGGCTGAAAATTAGGGCCGAGCAGGATGGTGATTCGCAAGTGCGGGCGATCGCTCTGGTAGAGTTAATTCGGGGATGGAAGGACGAACCGGGAATGTTTGAGTTTTTGCGCCACAGAGCTCTTACCGATGCCTACGATAGAACAGGTTCTTTTGCTTACAATCCCCGGTTTACAGCACTCGAAGCAATTATCGAACATTATCCCGAAAATGAGGAAACTTTGCGATTGGTGCGATCGCTCGCAGTTTCCGACGTAGACGAGCAAGTGCGGGCTTTAGCGGGCCGCCAACTGGCGAGTCAAGATTGGTAATTGGTTGGCTGGTGGAGGAATAGTGCGATCGGGCTATTTATAACGGTGCTCAGAAAGATGAGGTATGTTGTTGGGCTTGGGCCCTTCTTAGTTTAGTGGTTATATGAGCTGTCAGTTATACCTCATCTTTTTGAGAAAGGCTATATATTGATTTTGCCGCACGATTGATGTTGATTCTTGTACCGAATTGATGTTGATTTTTCCACGCGAGCGATGGGTATTTTTCCACGCGAGCGATGGGTATTTTTCCACGCGAGCGATGGGTATTTTTCCACGCGAGCGATGGGTATTTTTCCGCGAGCGATGGGTATTTTTCCACGCGAGCGGGGACGCTCGCACTGTGGGATTTCCGGCGATTTTTGCCAATTTTGATCCGCGAGCGATGGGTATTTTTCCACGCGAGCGGGGACGCTCGCACTGTAGGATTTCCGGCGATTTTTGCCAATTTTGATCCGCGAGCGATGGGTATTTTTCCACGCGAGCGGGGACGCTCGCACTGTAGGATTTCCAGCGATTTTTGCCAATTTTGATCCGCGAGCGATGGGTATTTTTCCACGCGAGCGGGGACGCTCGCACTGTAGGATTTCCGGCGATTTTTGCCAATTTTTCCACGCCGTCCCTGGCACTCAATCCAATTTGCAATTAAATGAGGTAAATCAATGTCATTGAAACAAGATTTTATTCAATTACCACTCCCCAAGAATATCCATTTTATAACATTCGTTACCTGGGAAAGACTAGAACTAACTCCACCGGCTCGACAAGTTGTTCTAGATTCTACCTTGCACTTTCACAACCAAAGATATCAACTATTCGCTGCCGTTATTATGCCAGATCACGTACATCTTTTGCTTCAGCCTTTTCCGAAGTCTGATTCTCAAGACTGGTCAATTGGAAGCTTGCTTCATAGTCTTAAAGGTTTCAGTTCAACCGAGATTCCTAAAGTAATGAAGCATATCGGTAAAGTTTGGCAAGATGGGCGACACGCGGAAATTATTAACAGCCACCAACATTTTATCAATACCTGGGAATATATTAAACAAAATCCTGTCAAAGCTAACTTATCAGATACACCTGAAAAATATCCTTTTTTCTGGGAAAACAGCTAATCTGACGACAAAAAGTGCTGTCCCCGCTCGCGGCCCGGGGTGAAACACGCGATCGCAAAAAAACAGTGCGAGCGTCCCCGCTCGCGGGCTTTCGAGAAACTCGCGGGCTTTTGTGTACGCAGAAACAGTGCGAGCGTCCCCGCTCGCGTGTACAATACGCGAGCTCCGGACAGCACTCTAAATGCAAAACTGAGATGCTCCCTATTCATTCCCACAAAAGGGCGATCGCAAATCGCACCGCTTCCCCCATCATCGAACAGCGAATACTCGCCGACGCCGTTTTCTCCCACCTCAACAACTGTTCCCGAAAACCCGCGTCTTGCTTGGCCCGCTCCACGATCGCCTGACTGATTACTTTCTTCTGAATCTGCTCTGTCGGAACACCTTCCTGCTTCAAATAATCCAACAACCGCTGTACGCTTTCAGAGAATTTATCCGGCGTCTGAGACATCAAAATAAACGAAATTTGGCGCACCATTCGCTCGTAGATTTCCTGTCTTCTGAGCAACACCTCTTTTGGGAGCGGCCTTGGTGGCTGCGGTGTTGCTGACTCCTCCTGCGAACCGTTATCCGCAACAGCCAATCCCAGCAAAATCAAAATTTCAGCGCCCTTAGCTAAAACCTTTTCCAACATATCTGGATAAAGCGCCAATATGCGATCGCCCAAAATCTTACCATTCACCAAACGGTTCGCGCTCAGCCGCAGTAAATTTTGCTCTCGGGCAGACTCAAAAAATTGAATGTTCAACTGAAGTTCGCAACTCTCTAACTCCACCCGACGCACCGTAAACACCAAAGCCTCCCAATTAGGAAACTCACCAAAACACACCTCCACAATCGAACTTTCCTCGTGATACTGCTGTCCCAATTCCCCAGACTCAAAATCGCGATCGACCGGAAAGCGATTTGCCACAACTTTCGCAGTATAATCAAAGTCAGTAAAAACATAACGACAGTTAACTTTAGACAGCTCGACATCTTGAACCTGCCAATTTTGAATGCAGCACCCCGTAAGCTGCGCCCCCTCCAAATCCGTCCGAATTAAATGGCACTCAATCAAACAAGCTTCTCTTAAATCCGCTTCAGCCAACATCGAATCCACCAAATAAGCGCCGCTTAAATCAGCTTTCCGCAAATCAGCACTGC
Source organism: Microcoleus sp. PH2017_34_RAT_O_A (assembly GCF_020737885.1). Lineage (NCBI taxonomy): Bacteria > Bacillati > Cyanobacteriota > Cyanophyceae > Oscillatoriales > Microcoleaceae > Microcoleus > Microcoleus sp. PH2017_34_RAT_O_A. The sequence goes on from NZ_JAEQDD010000045.1 coordinate 62,880, forward strand.
GTAAATTAGCCTCGCTCAAATCCGCCCGCAGCAAATACACTTCTTGCAAGTTAGCTCGCAGCAAAAGCGCCTGCTTAAAACTCGCTTTCAATAAATAAGCACCCGCCAGATTCGCTCGACTCAAATCAGCCCGATCCAGCACCGCCTCAGTCAAATCCGCCCCCGCCAGCACAGCTCGGTGCAAGTCAGCGCCCGTCAGATTTGCCGATCGCAAAATCGCACCATTCAAGTCAGCTTCAATCAAATTTGCACCGCTCAAAATTGCCGATCGCAAATTCGCTTCCACCAAATGCGCTTCCCGCAAATTAGCACCCGTCAAATTCGCACCAACAAGACTCGCGCGGTTGAGATTCGCCTCCATCAATTCCGCCCCCATCAACTGCGCGCCGTCGAGTTTAGCTTTTTCTAAATTAATTTGGTCAGATTTAACTCCTTGAAGATTAGCACCGCCCAAATCCGCCTCGCACAGCGCCGCCCAATTAAGATCTGCTGCTTCCAAACAACCAAGACGCAAATCTGCTTTCGCAAGATTTGCTCCGCTCAAATTTGCCCCGCTCAGATTCGCCCCAGCCATCCCCGCACTGCGGAGATCCGCGCGGCGCAAACAAGCCCCAATTAACTTAGCATTGCTCAAAAAACACCAGCTCAAATTAGCACCCGTCAAGTTAGCACCAGTTAAGTCTATTTCTCGAAGGTTGACACCGCTTAAACTAGCACCGCTGAGGTCAATATGAGCAAAGTTACGCTCTCCCTCTTGGTAGCGCTGTAAAAATTCCTGTATTTGCATTCGCAGGGGAAGGGGAAGGTAAAAAACAATTTATAGTCGGGTAAAATAACAGTTATCTCGTTTGTAGTGAGGACTTCAGTCCTCGGATTTTATGCGGACTGAAGTCCTCACTACAGGGAGCCTCTGAGTTTTGCATTTGTAGTGCGAGCGTCCCCGCTCGCGTGCTTTATAAAGCACGCGAGCGGGGACAGCACTGAAAGAAAAAATGCTTTTTGCAAAAATGAGATGCTCCCTCACTACAAACCTATTTGATTGCGAGCTATCTACCGGACATCAGAGGATTCAGAAATGGCATTGACTCTATAATCTTAGAGAAATCTCTGCAATTCCTGTTGCAAATACTTTGCCCATTTAGTTGCTAGAGGAACTTCTGTAAAAGGAACCTGCACCGCCGCAGTATCTTTTAACAGAAATTCTATGGCGATCGCTTTTCCAGAATTCGGCGGCGATTCTAAATCTACCACAGCACCGTTAACTAACAACCGCAGCGACTGCACATTTTTCAACGAAAAACTTTGCAAATTCACAGGGCCGCTGCGAGTAGGTTTCCCCCAAGTCAAACAGTCTTCTTGCTGACCGAGTACAGCATAAATATCGTATTTTGCCTTAGCGAATTGTTCCGCCCAGACGCGATACGCTTCTAGCTTTTGATACTCGTTCCATCCAGCCCAAGCCAGAGCAATAAAAAGTGCCAGCAGCGGCAGCCACATTAAACCTCTTTCCATGCAATATCCTTTTCATTCAGTTGACAGTTGACAGTTGACAGTTGACAGATGAGGGCGACCTCTACCTAAAAGGAAGAGGATTGGAGTAATGAATAGTTTTCTTTTAATTTATCCGGATCGGGGAGAGGCTTTAAACCAATTATTTCTGGTAAAAAATACTCCCGGTTTTGTTTGCCATCTCCTCTCATGATACAATTGATTGAACTCCTCAAACTTGCTCGGCAATTTAAACTAGAAATTATACCAATTTGCGATCGCACGGGCAGCCCCCACCACCACATACCAAAGGCCCGCCCGCGAGTTATCCAGCAGCCGCCACCCGTAAAACTGGCGATCGCACTGAAAATTGGGTTATTGTGGTGAACAAGCCTTCCCTAAACGGACGATCGGCCATGAAAAAGTTTTTCCTTTTGTGCTTATTTTTAATCGGGCTCGGCTGGGCGATTTCAAATTTCCCAGGACTGGCTACTCAAGGCACTTACGACTCGATTGTGCTGGATTTCCGCGAAGATATCGGTGCTGCCCAGATTGCCAAAGAAGTAAATGCGATCGCCCAACAGTACCAAATATCACCCCAACTCAACAGCGAATTCTCAACATCAGATAATGTGTATGTTGTCAAGGGCGATCGCACTTTGCTAAACGCCCTGAGAAAATCAAATTTGGCTAAAGATACCGAATACATTGAACCGAACTACGTATACAGCGCTTTCGAGATTCCCAACGACCCCATGTATACCAAGCAGTGGAATCTTCGCAGCATCAACGTAGAATCTGCCTGGAACGAAACCAAAGGCAGCGGTACAACAGTAGCGATAATTGACACCGGCATTACCCCCGTTGCCGACTTAAAAGAAACCAAATTTGTACCGGGCTACGACTTTGTAAACGATCGCGCCGAAGCCTACGATGACCACGGCCACGGTACTCACGTCGCAGGTACTGTCGCCCAATCAACTAACAACAACTACGGCGTCGCAGGCATCGCCTACGAAGCAGCTTTAATGCCGCTCAAAGTATTAGGCGGCAGCGGTGGCGGTACAGTTTCCGACATTGCCGAAGCAATTAAATTTGCAGCAGACAATGGCGCAGATGTCATCAACATGAGTTTAGGTGGCGGTGGCGAAAGTCAGTTAATGGAAGAGGCGATCGACTACGCCCACTCTAAAGGCGTTGTCATCATCGCAGCCGCAGGCAACTCCGGCGAAAGTTCCGCTTCCTATCCCGCCCGCTATCCCCACGTCATCGGCGTTTCTGCCCTCGGCCCCAACGAAGAAAAAGCCGATTATTCCAATTTCGGCGCCGGGGTTGACATTTCTGCCCCCGGTGGTTCTGAACTGGGCAAAATTCTCCAAAGTACGATCGACCCAGAAACAGGAAACGAAGTCTTTGAAGCCTACCAAGGCACCAGCATGGCTTCTCCCCACGTCGCCGGCGTAGCAGCCCTAATCAAAGCCTCCGGCATCACAGAACCAGACCAAATTCGCAGCATACTCTTGCAATCCTCGCGAAATGTCACAGAAGACCCCTTAAACCATTTTGGTTCGGGACATCTAGACGCAGGCGCAGCAGTTCAGCTAGCCCAGCGCGGACAAATCAACTTCCGCGACTTCTTCCGCTGGCTGCGCGACAACGGCTATCTCAGCCCCCGCTTCTGGATTGACGGCGGTGCAGTCGCCCTGTTGCCGAAAATTGCCATGGTGCTCGGTTCTTACCTGCTGGCTTTCATTTTGCGGAATTATTTCCCGTTCCAGTGGACTTGGGGCTTTTCCGGCGGCTTGATTGCTGGAAGTTCTGGCTTCTGTTTCCTCCGCAACTTGTTCGTATTTGACTTGCCGCAGTGGCCGATGAGAATCATGGGTAGTTCTATCCCCGAACTCGGCGGTGCAATTAACGGCAGCAGTATGCTGAATCCCTTATTTGCTAGCGTTTTAATTCCCGGGATTTTGATTGTTTTGCTGTTGGGACACAGAGAGTGGAAGTGGATCGCGATCGCAACTTCGATCGGCTTTGCTAGCTGTTTAGCAGTGAATGCTGTTCTCTCTCCCGCAGTTTGGGGATTGGGAACTGGTTTAGTAGCACAAACATTCTTGATTGTCAATGCTTTGTTGTGTTTTGGATTGGCACGTTTGGCTATTAAAACAGAGGCGCAGTCAGCATGAGTATTACAGTCAAAGGCGAAATTGAACGCAAAGGATTAGGCCCGGGCACTTGGGCTTTAATCGGCGAAGATGGGGAAACTTACGAACTTAAGGATGCTCCTTCTGAGTTGAAAAAAGCTGGTCTTAAAGTCAGCGTCAAAGGTGAAATCCGCAAGGATGTAATGACTTTTGCGATGATCGGCCCGGTGCTTGAGGTGCAGTCTTTCGATCTGTTGTAGGTCGATCGACTCGATCCAGCTTTCGATCAAAAAAAACCCCGGCCAAAATTGGCTGGGGTTTATTAATCAGGGTGCATCTACATAATTTAATCTCCGCTCCGACAGCACCACATTCAGGAAAATTTAGAAAATTTATTTCAGCAACTCGGTTTCTTCTCACATCTTGCACCATTCTCAAGAACGGGCAAGATGCCCGTTCCACAAAAGATGAATTTTCTTGTGGAACAGGCATCTTGCCTGTTCATAAAAAGGTAATTGAGAATGGTGCAAGATCTCAGTTTCTTTCAACATTTGTCGTAACCCAAGAGCAAAACTCCTAGAAACCGGGTTTCTGAGCTTATACTTCAGCCCTCAAACAGTCGCTACCTCTGGTTATATCTAATTTTTGCCAAAAAAAACCCGGCCAAAATTGGTCGGGAGTTAATTAATCAGGGTGCATCTACCAATTAAGCTTCCTCAGAATTCCAGCGCAATCCGGAAACTTACCTCAAATTTTTTCAGCATCAGCCTTAACACAAAAAAAACCCGGCCAAAATTGGTCGGGAGTTAATTAATCAGGGTGCATCTACTAATTTAGTCTCCGGCGCGACAGTACCTCGTTCCGGACAGTTTGGGAAATTAGTCAGAGTTGATGGCTTGATATCGTTTCCGGTTGTATCGGAATTATTTAACCGCAGAGAGCGCAGAGGACACAGAGAGAGAAGATGGAGATGAATACAGGGCTATGCAATCGGATTTGATCTGAGGTGCGATCGACAAAAAAAACTCCCGGGCCAAAATTGGTTGGGAGTTAATTAATCAGGGTGCATCTACTAATTTAGTCTCCGGTAGCACCGTACCTCTTTCCGGAGAATTTGGGAAATTTGCCAGAATTTACGGCTGTGCGTGCGATCGACAAAAAAAAACTCCCGGGCCAAAATTGGTTGGGAGTTAATTAATCAGGGTGCATCTACTAATCTACTTTCCTGGGAATTCAGTAGCAATCCGGACAGTTGTATCAAAATTTTCAACAGATCGCTTGATGATACCCAAAATCTGAATTTCGCAGTCGGGAGGGGCGATCGTATTTCGGATGGAGCGATCGAGCTAGCGTCAGCCCCAGAATAGAGTTTGGGGCTGGGTATTACCGCCGTTTGTTTTGATTTGTCGGCGGTTTGACAGGCTCTTGTCTGTTTAAGTAGTATAAAAGTGCGATCGTTCCCCCTATCAAGATACCTACTACTACCAAACCAACAGCTATAACTTTTGCTCCTCCAGAAAAAAACACGTAAATAAACCCCAGATAAGGAACCCCTAACAAAATAGCAGTAGCTATCGTTTTTAAAGAAGTTAATTTAATCTCTATTTCCAGATGCTTGTAAGGTTTTCCTTGAAATTTGTAGTAGGTTCTAGATGAACCTAAACGCTGTGGACGAGTTATCAATGGTTTTGGACTAGGCATACCGTACTATTGGGGATATGTTCGTTAATAGTTATTTGTTCTGAAGTTTCCTATTTAATCCGGATTGAATCAGGGAAGGATGTAGATTGGAAGTTTGCGGTATATAAAAAAAGGCAAATTGCACTGCCACATCTCGCATAACGCATCTATTCTCTTCGCAGAACCACATCTATTTTCCTGAAACCCTTACCAAAATCATGTATTAATTAATTATCTCTAGTTGCAATACATTTGATTTTGATTGGAAGAGAATTATGAGTGAGTTCGATATTACAAGTTTTGATTTTGCAGACTTTGGCTGTTCTAACGGTAGCTCAATTCAATTTGGAATCAACATACTCAAAGGGCGTAAGGGATTTGGCATCGATCTCGATCCGAAGAAGGTAGCATCAGCCAAAGCTGCTGGATATGATGCCATCAAAGGAGATTTTTGCAATCTCGATCTCCCTGATGGTTGCGTGGATTTTACAATTCTCAACCATACTTTGGAGCATTTACCCAAATTAGATTATGCCAAAGAAGCCATAAAAAATGCTATCCGAATTTCGAGAAAATTCGTTTTTATTAAAGGGCCTTTTTTTGATGCCGATGACTACTTAAAATCTTTAGGACTAAAATTTTATTGGTCTGACTGGACAGGTCATACTTTACATCTCCAAGCCCAACAGGTAAAGAACATTCTTGAAGAACTCAATGTTCCCAACTATGAAATTTATGGGAGAGTCTTGGTCAACTCTTCTCAAGATACAACTATTCACCCGTTATCGTCACTCAAAAACCAACAGCATTGGGAACAAGAAAAACATGAAGTAAAACCAATAGTGGAATTCAACCAACCAGTTTATCGAGAAGTTGTTGGCATTATTTGGTTGTCTAATAATGTAAGTGTATCCGATGTTCGCAATCTCCCATACAAACATTTGATTTATCAAAAAGGTCTCACTTTTTCTTGAGCGACTGAGCAAAGGTACGTAGTTGCGCTTCAGCGCTCTTAGCTAATATCAGGAAAGAGCGCCCAAGCGCAACTACGTACCTAATTTGTCAAATGCTGTAAACTATCAACAGTCAACAGTCAACCGTCAACTGTCAACTGTCAAAAGATATAATTCAGACTTTTGACAAAATCCACATTCCATGACAATTTCCATCAGCGCCAGGGATACTGTTACGAATATCTGTTTTAGCTAGCTGAGTTAAATGTGGCAATAAAGCCCGGATTTCTTCATCAGACAAGTGTTCAAGTTTTTGGCGCAGTTTAATACCAGCATCGTTCCAGTAACACCCACGTAAAATTGTAATATCTGGGAAAATTTCCTGGATGCTATCAGCATTGTAGCCGACGCGATAATGCTGGTGATTTTTCCAGACACTTTCTCTCATTTTTTTATTGAGGTTAGTTTCATGACTGGCAAATGGAACAAGTGCAAATACATACTTCCGTGATGCTGCACGCATATTAATCGCTGCTTTTTTGTCAGCCTCGATATGTTCTAGGACTTCAATCGAGGCTACTAGATCGTAGGATTCTGATGAGGGAGTCAAAGTATCGTAAGTGTCACATTTGACATTTTCAATCACCCATTCGGTGGCCATCCGCATCCCTAATCGCTGTTGAATATTGGCTTTAGTATCAATATCCGTGAGGTAAAACTCAATTGCAGGAAATTCTAGAGCGAGAGCTACCTCCGTTAATCCAGCTCCACAGCCAACGCTGAGAAAGGATTTGATTTCTGCCGTTTTTAAGGCTTCGATTAATCCTTCACGCATCTGAAGATAGCGTAGGTAAGCCCATCGCTTTCGGGTCATTAGTTGGAGCTGAACTTTATTGAGATATCGTCTTTGAAGAACAGGGTCTAACATAATACTTACTTGAAACTCCTAAAAATATCTATGAAGCAAGTTGAAGTAGCTCATTGCAAAAAAGATTGTAAATGCTAAAAGCAGCACGTTTTGGTGAATATCTGGCCGCTGTTTCAATAGCATTTAACTTGAGTTGCAATAAGACATTGCGATCGGCTTGAATGAGCTTACCAATTCCCTTGACACAATCCTCAATCGATGTGGTGTCAACGACTACAGAGTTAAAGTCAGCGATCGCAAATTCATCTGTTCCTCCTTTATCGGGGACAACTGGAATGCAGCCAGAAGCCATTGCTTCTATAGCTGTACGGCCAAAAGCCTGGAAATCAGAAAGATCTAGAAATATATCTGAGTTCCGCAGCAGGGCCGCGACTTCGGAGCGACTCAGATGAGGAAAAATCGTAGTATTTTCTGGAATCGGTATCCCAGCAGATTCAATCAGACTCCGGTCAGAGCCAAAGATAGTAAAATGTACTTGATTTGGAAACAAATCTGATAAAATTTTAGCGACAGCTAATGTACGACGGGGAGCGCGTCTGGCCGTGGTGAATCTTACCATCATAGAAATCTCTATGCGAGAGTTTTCACTCTTCAGATCGGGGGAGTAAACTTGATGGTCGATGCTGGCTTCTACTTTGTGGACTTTAACAGCATGATTGCGATTAACAATCTCGCACAACCACTGAGTTTTAGCAAACTGGATAGCATGGGGAATCAGTCCATAGGATTGTCGCGCTTCTTCCCATTCTGGAGTATCTATGTAAGAAAATAATGGTTCGTAATCTTGTATGTAGTAAGCTGGCAATATCTGGGGATTTTCTCTAACTAACGCTTCCAGGATTTTTACTGAACTGTAAGTAGTAGCACAGACTACAGAGAAATTTTGAGCTAATTTTTTGAACTCAGTTAAAGTTTGATAAGAAGCTGCAATTTCACCAATTTCGGGAATTTCTTTGTAACCATTTAAAAAGTCAGTAAAGTTAGACTGATTGACGGCTATTTTGATAGGAATCCCAGAGCGATAAAGTGCTAAGGATTCTTGCACTACTGAATGAGCGCCTCCTCCACCGCCTTTGACGGGGAGAATAAACAAAATTTTGGGAAATTCATGATTGACATTTAACTTGACAGCAGATCGCTCGTAGGAAACTGTTTTGTCTTGTGGATCGGGCTGACCGTTTTGGGCTAAGGCTTGCCTTAATTTGTAATAGGCTGGCGAAAAGTTTGGGTCAAGCTCGAATGCTTGACTGTAACAGCTAATTGCCTCTTCCCACTGCTGTTTTTGGCTGAGAAGTTCTCCTAAATTGTAGTAAAATTTAGCAGAAGAATCAGGTTTCAGTTCAATAGCTTTACGGTAGCTGGCGATCGCCTCGTCTATCTGTCCAAGTTGTTGCAAAGCTTCGCCCAGACGATAGCAAGCAGTGGGGAGGTTGGGTTTGAGTTCGATCGCCTGACGGTAAGAGGCGATCGCTTCAGACCACTGCTTCATTTGACCTAGAGCATTTCCTAGGTTGTGGTAAGCTTTAGAAAACTTCGGTTGCAGCTCTATAGCTTGACGGTAACAAGGGATAGCCTCGGAATGTCTCCCTTGTTGCTGCAAAAGCTCTCCTAAGCTGAATTGCAACTCAGGAATATTTGGGTTAAGTTCGATCGCCTGACGGTAAGAGGCGATCGCTTCAGACCATTGCTTCAGTTGGCCCAGAGCATTTCCTAAGTTATGGTAAGCTTTAAAAAACTTCGGTTGCAGCTCAATAGCTTGACGGTAACAGGCGATCGCTTCCTGATATTTCCCTTGTTGCCGCCAAAATTCCCCTAAACTGTGGTGAAAGTCAGGGTTATTTGGGTTGAGTTCAATAGCTTGACGGTAAGCGACAATCGCTTCTTCCATTTCTCCAAGTTGTTGTAAAGCTTCCCCTAAACGGTAGTAAGCAGTGGGGAGGTTGGGTTTGAGTTCGATCGCCTGACGGTAAGAGGCGATCGCTTCAGACCACTGCTTCATTTGGCTCAGGGCATTTCCTAGGTTGTGGTAAGCTTTAGAAAACTTCGGTTGCAGCTCTATAGCTTTACGGTAGCTGGCGATCGCTTCAGAATGTCGCCCCAGCCGTTGCAAAACCTCTCCTAAACTGCGGTGAAACTCAGAGTTATTTGGGTTGGCTTGAATAGCTTGAGCGTAAATAGCGATCGCTTCTTCTAATTTCCCTTCCCGTTCAAGTTTTTGGCCAGTTTGGAAATGATTTTCTGCCTTTTCTAGATCGACTTTTTCTGACATATAAACCCTATTTTCAGTTGATAGTTGACAGTTGATAGTTGACAGTTGACAGTTGACAGTTGTTATGTGTTATTTTTAATATTTCCCAATAATCAGTAACTAATGACTAATCACTGCTGACTAATGACAGGTGCATCTGGTTTTTGAAGAGGGCGAAGCATGACCGCATATAAATTATTAGTTATAACCTCCTATTTTCTGCGGTCATGCTTCGCCCCTACGGATATATTCGCTTGCATTGAGATGCACCCCTAATGACTGCTAACTAATGACTAATATCATTTCCGGCTGCATCGGAATAGAGAGCATCCCGTTTTTGTAGGGGCGAAGCATTCGCGCTAAAAATCTCTCATATAGTCGATAGGATACAGGCGCGAATGCTTCGCCCTTGCGGATATGTTTGCACAATCGGGATGCTCCCTCGGAATAATATATTTGGATGATAAGCTATCGCACATTTAAATTGTATATTCAGGGCGGGCGGGACACCCCACAAGAGTCTGATTTTTTTTGATATCCAATTTAAATGCAGAACAGTTTATCAGTGCGATCTATGCCGCGATCTATGCCGCGAGCGAGACGCTCGCACTCTCATAATACCGATGCTGCCGGATTTGATATGATATGTTCGCGGAGCTTGAGGCGTAAACGATCGAGAGTTTGATTGTTCTTGATTTCCTCAGTCAAAGCTTTGACATTAATATCGGGATGCTTCTGTTTAAACGCTGTAGAACCTTGTTTAGAAAGCTCTTGACGGCGTTCGTGTCCAAAACTTTTAGACTTAGAGTGATAGACATAGGCATTGTCAGCGATCGCTAGTTTAAACCCAGCTTTCTTAGCTCGAATTGAAAAATCATTCTCTTCCCCATACCCGTAGGGAAAACTCTCTTCATCCAGCCACCCAATTGCCTCAAGCACTGCTCTCTTAATCATGTAGCAGAAGCCATTAACAAAATTCACATTAGGAAATGCCTTTTCCGAAACATTTTCTACTAATTCACTAAAAGTCTCCAGTGAAAATCCATCAGGAACGCTGTTAATCATCCAGCCCCCCTTATTGTCAAATATTTCAGGAATCGATTGCCAAGATGCACAATTTGACAGAGGCCCGACTATGCCAATATCTTTTCGTGAATTAGCACAGTCAACTAATTTTTCTATCCAGCCAGGAGTGACAATTGTGTCGCTATTCAACAAAATTATATAGTCACCCGTACTGGCCCGCATACCGATATTAGCTGCTTTGGTATAACCGCGAGCCGTCTCATTTCTCAAAACAATTGCTTGCGAAACATCTTTAACCCACGCCTGAATAAAATCTCTGGTTTCTGGTTGAGAGCCATCATCTACAATGAGCAAGCGATAGTCAACCTTGGTGTGTCGGACAATAGAGGTTAAACACTCTTTCACATCCTCTAAAGCATTATGAACGCAGACAACAATATCAACTTGATATCGTATAGATTTTGCGATCGGCGAGAATTGAACTGGTAACAGCATTTTTGAGGAGTTGACATAATTTGCCCTCTGCTTGCTATAAAAGTCGATCGTCTCGGCTTGCGACTCTATTGCCGCATCCTCAAATCCATCCTTGATATTTATCAAGGCTTTCGATAACTGCAAAGAAAGTTCAAAGTCACCAGGCTTGAACTGTAGCCCCATCTGATAAAATACGATCGCTCCATCTCTATTGTCCTGTCTTGCGAGAGCATTACCCAAACCTAAATAGAGTTTCGGGTCTTTTGGATTAACTTCCAAAGCCTTGTGATAGACTTTGATATTATCTGGATTTTCCTCAATAGCTTGACTGTAACAACTAATAGCTTCTTTGGCTGACAGCGGACTGTGATTTTTCAGCGCATCGGCTAACTTTTCTTGCACGCAAGGCAGATCCGATTTTAAATTAATTGCACACCGATAAGTGGCGATCGCCTCTTCCCACCTCTCCAACTGCACTAAAGCATCCGCCAAGTTATAGTGAGACCAATGGAAGCCTGGATTTAGCCCGATCGCACTTTTATACGCTTGGGCTGCCTCTTCCCACATCTCCTGCTTAATCAGCACATCCCCTAAATTATTGTGCGACCAAGAAAAATCGGGGTTAAAGGCGATCGCCCGACGATACGCAGCAACAGCCTCATCTAATCTTCCTTGTACTTGCAAAACATCCCCCAAATTGTGGTGGACTTCCCACAGAGAAGGCTGAATTTCGATAGCTTTTTGATAAATTATGACAGCTTCATCTAACTCGCTCTTTTTAACAAGAGCATCTCCCAAACTCTGGTAAATTTCCGCTGAATCAGATGTCAAATCTAAGGCTTGACGGTAGGACGAAATAGCCTTATCCCACTCTCCTTTTTTGGCAAAAACTTTTCCTAAACTGTAGTGAGGTTTAGCATGGCTAAAGCTAGCATTGACTATGCTATAGGAATCGCGCACTTTCTTCCTATCTTGTTCGTCACCTTCTAAGTAGATTCTTTTTAAAACCAAAGATTGCGGATTCAACAAATTGTCAATTGGTTGGCGCGCGAGGAATGAATCGGAATTGTTATTAAGAGGAAATTCTATGATATTATTGGTTTCGCTGTTCATATCCTATACCTGCTAAAAATTGATACAGTCAAATCCTTGTGATTTATTATTCTGTTTCCTGAATCAGTATCCGGAAAATAGATAACTAATTATTTGCCAGTTCTATCGCGCGGTTGTAAGCGTGAATCGCTCCATCAATTTCGCCTTTTTCTTGCAAAGCATCACCTAATTTTTGGTGAAGTTCCCAGATATCAGGTTTCAATTCAATGGTTTTTTCATAACACCCGATCGCCTCATCCAACTGACCGCGACTATCTAAAACTTCCCCCAAACTTTGATATGCTTGAGCAAAGTGGGGATTTAATTCGATCGCCGTCCGATAACAGGCGATCGCGTCTTCCCGCCGATCGAGACTAGCCCAAACTTTCCCCAAACTGTAATGAGACCCCTCATAATATGGGTTCAGTTCGATCGCTTGCTGGTAAACTGCGATCGCATCTTCCCACTCACCCCGAACGCTCAAAACTTCCCCTAAATTGTGATAAGCATCCGCATAACTCGGCTGCAACTGAATTGCCCGCCGGTAACAGGAAATTGCCTTCTCCAACTGACCGAACTGTAGCAAAGTATTGCCCAGAGTAAAGTGTTCCTCAGCAGTTGCCCACTTGATATCTAAAGTGAGAGCTTCATACCAGTATTCTGCCCCTACTTGGGGAAAGCCAGACTGCACAAAAACTTGAGCTAAATTCCGGTAAGCCACTACGAGATCTGGTTTAATTTCAATTGCTTTTTTATAACAAACAATTGACTTTTGCCACAGTTTTTGACGAGCGTAGATGCTGCCTAAATTTGCATGAATTTCAGCAAAATTGGGTTCAATTTCCAAGGCTTCAGTGTACCAATACCTAGCAGCATCAACTTTTCCCATTGCTTGAGTAGCATTCCCCGCAATCTTGTAAGCAATTGCCGCCTCAGGTGTGATTTCAATGGCTCGCTTGCACTCAGTTATCGCCTCATCAAATTTACCCTGGGCGTAATAAGATTCTGCCTGTTTGATGTATGCTTCTGCACTGAGAGAATTGGCAACTGCCACAGGTTTGTCTGAGTCGATCGCCTTTGCAGACAATCTGAGAGTTTCCGCAGACTTTGCAGGATTATTTATCTGTACCGAAGAAACAATGGTATCCCCAGTTTCCGCCGCAGTTTGGCGACTGTTTTGATAGGCGCTTACCCCTGTCGTGGCGGGAACAGAATCCACTGCTTTACTAGATAGTGAATAGTTGCCGTTAAGTGCCACCGCTTTTTGCAAGCAGACAGCAGCTTCATCCAACCTGCCTTCTTTTGTCAGCGCTTTTGCCAGATTTTGGTAAACACCATTCAAGTTCGGATTTAACTCGATCGCGCGCTGGTAACAGGCGATCGCCTGAGAGATTTTGCCTTGCCGAAACAAAATATTTCCCAGTTTAAAGTGGTGATTGGGCGATACCTTTTCCGGTTCCAGAGAAAACGCTTCGTACCAGCACTCATTCGCCTCTTCCAGCTTGCCATCCTGCGTCCACACCCTAGCCAAATTCCGGTAAGCTGCTGCTAAATTCGGCTGGAGGGCGATCGCCTTTTGGTAACAAGCAATTGCCTGCTGTCGCTGTTGTTTCATGGCATACAAACTGCCGAGATTTACGTGGGCTTGCACGTCGCTAGAATTAATTTTGACAACTGTTTGATAGCACTCGATCGCCCCTACTAAATTCCCCCGCCCTTGCAAAATACTGCCCCACAGTTTGTAAGCAGCCACCGCATCGGGTTGAATCTCAATGGCTTGCTTGCACTCAGCAATAGCCAGATCGAATTGTTTTTGAGCGCAATAGGATTCTGCCCGCTGAATGCAGTTATCAGCCGTATCCTGTTTCCGAAAATCTGTCGCAAAACCGCTGTCAACAACAGTCACCTGGGGCGAAACATCAGCCGAGTTGGGAACAGCGGGTGCAGAATTTGCCGAATTGGCGATCGTATTTAACAGTTCCGGTACAGCAGGAATTGTTTGCTGTTGCTGCAACTGTACGCGAGGCTTTTCAGCAGAACTTGTCGAATCTAGTTGCAATAAATTAGCTGGAATATTTGCCTGCAAAGTAGATGTTTGGAGATTCTGAGGTAACTCAGCTTTTGGGTTGGCACCCACCACTACTGTATTCAACAAATCCCCAGAAAGATTAGCCTGATTTTCACTATTTTTTCGATAGTTGGCAACTTCTTCCTGCAACTTTCTTTGAGCTTTGAGAGCATTGCCTAACTGTTGGTAAGCCTGGTTAAAATTGGGGTTTAGCTCGATCGCGTGGCAGTAACAGCGTATTGCCTGCGTTACCTGATTCTGCCTCAAAAAGTTATCGCCCAATTGGATGTGTTCTTCAGGCGTGGCTTTGGCAGGTTCCAGAGAATACGCTTTAAACCAGCACCCGTCAGCCTCCGATAGCTGCCCCATTTGCGCCCACACCCGAGCTAAATTGCGGTAAGTTGATGCTAAATTCGGCTGAAGGGCGATCGCCTTTTGGTAAAATGCGATCGCCGATTGCCACTGCTGTTCCTGAGCATAAATCGTCCCCAAATTAGTATAAGCTTCAGCAAAATCAGGATCGAGTTCAATAGCCTTAGCGTAACAGTTTTTCGCTTCCTCTACCTTGCCTTGAGCTTGCCTAGCATTCCCCCAAATTTTATAAACCCTCGCATCGGGTTTAACTTGGATAACTCGCTGGCAAGCTGTCGCAGCCTGCTCAAATTTCCTGAGAGCATAAAACGATTCTGCACCTTGAATGTAGACTTCAATATCGTCAGGATTGAAACCTAAAATTTCTGGGATGTCATTCTGATGGGTTGGCATATTTGTCATCGGTAGGGATGTTGACTTTTGGTGACAAGCTAAAGCCATTTCCCAATTTTTTTCTGCGCCATACAGAGCGGCAAGGTCAGTATAAACTTCCGCAAAATTGGGCTTAAATTCCAGAGCTTTTGTGTACCAATGCTTTGCCTTAGCTGAATTTCCTTGTGCCGCACTAATTTTGCCCAAAGTCTTGTAAGCTGGCGCAAAATTAGGTTGTTGTTTCAGGGCTTGCTCGCAAGCAGCTAGAGCATCAGCTAACTTGCCTTGTTTTAAATAAAACTCTGCCCGCTTTTGGAAATAATCGCCTGATTCTTGGTTCATGATTTTGATGGTTCTTTTAGGGTTTTCTCGCGATATTAAATTTAGTGGTTTTTTTGAGGGAATGACATTGACATTGCCCAGCATTATTTTGAGATCCTTCAAATTCACCAAAATATCTTCAGTTAATGGATTTTGATACATTAACTGTCGGATTGGATAGCACTCAAAGTTCTCTCCTGTTACGTAATAATGTTCGAGATTTAGCTGCTGACCGATCGCCCAATAGTAATGCCTGATATAATTCCCAGAGGTCAGCTCAATTACCTTTGTTCCGGGAGAACAGAAGATAATATTTGTTAAACCGCTGCCGTGCGGCGCGACAATTACTTTGGCACGAGCAAATAAAGTTATCTGTTCGTTCAAAGTCATAGATTCTAGTAGCACTGGAACAAAGCCAAATCCGCTTAAAAAATCGATGACTTGTTCTTCATTGATAACTCGTCGGTAGCTACATTTGTTGCGGCTGATATAAATGCGTTCTGGCTGAGTATTTTTGCTCTCCCCAGCGCAACTTTCTGGGAGTTTAGGAGATTGTTCTCCTGCAAAAACTCGCCTCAAAAACTCCAGCCCCTGGGGTGACAGCCAGCCCAAATATCCTGAAAAAGAGGGAACAATTAAATGTTTGGCTTGAATGTAAGGATGGCGATCGCTCTCAATAATCTTATATTCAGGAATTCCCAATGCTTTCAGGGTTTCTCGCTGAAAAGGCTGCTGGCAGCTATTCACCAAAAACCAATCTATCTCCTCCAGATTTACCCCCCAACGGTGCAGAATTTCGATGCGGGGCAAGATATCTACCATCCAGTGAAAATAGACATTTCCCGAAAGTCCGGCCAATACCGCCACCGTACCGTCTATCTTTTCTAAAGGCGGCAATTCTTCCGGTTTTAACTTCAAAAACCTGTGCTGAGTAGAATGTTGATTGTCGCATCCGGGTAACTCGCCCGGATATTCGCGGGAAAGTTCGGGTAACAGCCGATCTTGTTCATCTATAATCGCAATAGCATTGCAAATCATCCAAGAATTTTTCTGCGGTACAATCCAAGCCCGCCCGTTGGGGAGGGAAGTTACAAAGGTTTCCGGCGAATCAAACGCTGTTTTTGCCTGGCCGTCGCAAGAATATACGCCATCACCTAAATGCACGGGTTCAAACTGTTTGAAAATCCGCCTGAGACACCGCTGACAATCTAAACCATGACATTCGGATTTCTGCTGTTGGTTCCAGTTAACAATGGAGGGTAAGGAGCTCTCAAATTGGGAGTTTTCAATATCTCCCAAAATGGTAAGTCTGGGGTGTCCGAAGGATTGAGGTGCGACAGGGATTTTTGCAGGGGAATCATCTGGGCGATCGACATTTAGATCTCGATCCCCCCTAGCCCCCCTTCTTAAGGGGGGAACCGGAAGCGCTTTCAAAGTCCCCCTTTTTAAGGGGGATTTAGGGGGATCTAGACTGGGGGAAAGGCGAGTCAGTTGCTGCAACTTCTGCTGTTGTTTCAATACAGCCTGCAACGGCTCGCAAATATCAGATCGATCGCCCGCAATTGCCAGCACTAGACGGTAAATTACAATCGCTGCCGAAAATCGTTGCTGCTGACTCAAGCAATCAGCCAGTCGCAAGTAAATATCCGCATTCTGAGGTTGAATTTGTAAAGCTTTTTGGTAATATTGTTCCGCTTGTTCGTGCCCGCCGTACTCAGCCAAGGCATTTCCCAGATGAAAGTAAGTTTCTGCTAAATTGAGGAGCAATGATGACAAATTCAGCGGATTTTGAGCAAGACTAGAAATGGCAGAATTAGAGCCGTTTTTTTCTTGAAGTTGCCTGAGAAATCGGACACAGGCTATTTGAGAGCGATCGAGTTCATTGAGATCTGCTACCTCCGTCAACCGCATCTCTACGTGGTGGCAAAAACCCTCAACAAACTCGCTTTGGAGAGCGATCGCATTTTGAAAACATAGCATTGCCTCAGCTAATTTGCCTTGTGCGATCAGGGAAATAGCCCGATCGCCATACACCGCAACTCGATCGGGATTTTGGCTGATTACCCGATCGAAACATTCTCCGGCAAAAGTATGCAGCCCCAACTGTTGGAAGGCTTTTCCCAAATTGTAACGGGCAATAACTAACTCTGGCTGCAACTCGATCGCGCGGCGGTAAAGGGCGATCGCTTCCTGGGGTTTCCGCACTTCCAACAGCACAATACCTAAATTATGGTACAGAGCAGCATCATCGGGCGCAACAGCTATTCCCGTTTGAAAAACTGCCATTGCTTCATCAAATTTGCCTTCCTGCGCCAGAATGCAGCCCCAATTGCTGTATGCTTTGACAGCCCAGGGTAAAACTGCTCGATCGGAGCTTTTTTTCCAGCAGGATATGGCTTGCTGGTAACTGTCAATTGCTGCTGCTATTTTTCCTTGCTGTTGGAAAGCAGTGCCAGTCTTGTAAAGAGTTCTGACATCTAAATTGGTATTTTGTGCGATCGCTTCGGTGGCGATCGCAGTTAAATTACTGATTTTAAAATGTAAATTGTGGCCGCTAGTCATAACTGACATCACACTGATTAGGACTTACCAGAAAGAATTGGTTTAAAGCCGGAACCCCGATCGGGAGAAATTCAAATCAGACTATTCATTACTCCAATCCTCGGACTGACCGGAAGAGGCCGCTGTCAACTGTCAACTGTCAACTGTCAACTGTCAACTGAATGAAGCACGGATCGTCTTACTATGTTCTATTTGGGATTTTCGATGGGGGAGCGTTGATTGATATCGGTTTGGATACTCCCTAACCTACAGTTGTATGATTTTGAGACAATGGTATCTGAAACCAGGTATTTTCACTCAACTACTTCGTTGCCTACCTCGAATCAGTAAAGTATTCAGTTTTTTGGGCAGCAGTACGTAAGTTGTGACAGATCTGAGTAACAGTAACAAGGCTTGTTGTTAATCAGAATTTACGCTCTATTTTTCAGGCGATACACCGTACCTTCTCTATATATAATCCACATCAAAAAGATTGGCAAGAGTTAGTGCTATATATAATGAATTTTCTTGTTTGTTATCAGTTTAAAAAAAATCATAGCAAAAAATAAATACTTGCTTTCCCACAGGAGCGTCAGAGTTGAATCAAAAAAAATAGACTCTTGTTCTCCCACTAGATTTATATCTTCAAGTATTTTAAAATTCAATAAAATTCAAAGTTATTGTAGGGTGCGTCAGGGCGATTATTTTTGATAACAGACGAAGAATATTCTACCTGACGCACCCTACGGCTACGGCTCAAGTCTAATAAAATCTAAACTCTCAAATCTAATTAATTATCAGAAAGAAGTATTGACCAA